>NZ_JAWLNY010000004.1:0-34691 GCF_036903315.1 Anaplasma bovis
AGGATGCAGCTTTCCGAAGAGTATGCCTTTTCTTCTAACTGTTGCGTGATTTTAGTAACATTATGCACTCCAGCTGTGCTTTTTTTTATTCAACTGAGCGAGTACTGTACCAGATGGTATAGGGTGTAGCTTTCCGCAAAGTATGCCTATTCTTCTGACTTTTGTGTGGTTTTTAGTAACATTATGCACTCCTGCTTTGCTTTTTTTTTTCCTACTACCGCACTAGATGGTGTAATGAACTCCTGCCGTACTCTTGTTCAAACTTGGCAGCGATTATGCTACTGCGCTAGATGAAACACAGGGTTTGTACATAACTTAGTGTCCTGTCTCTCCTTTAAGTTGTGACTTGATCCAGTCCAGGAAATTTTCAGCACACCTTGAAATGGCTATGGAAAACACCGCAGGAGTAGTATAAGGGTGAAGCTCTTTCACGCGAAGTATAGCCCTTTCTTCTAACTGCTTCGTGGTTTTTAATATTACAATGTGCTCTGTACTTTTTTTGATCTCACCTTCCCATTTATAGATCGAAGATACATTCTGTAGCACATTTGCACATGCTATAAGATTCTCTTCTAACAGGGTATTACAGATTTTATATGCTGATGCATAGTCGGGGAATGTTGAATATATGATAGATGCGTCACTGAAACTTTGCTGTTCACCGATTTTCATTTTCCTTCCTTTAGAGCTTCAGAAACTTTACTAAGTAGCTGCTTCATGGTGAAGGGCTTTGACAAAAATCTCACAGTATCGAAATTTATACTCTTGTGTTGGTTATGAAATACCTCTTCTGCGTATCCTGATACGAAAATTACCTTAGCTTCAGGATGGATTTTTAGTATTTCTGCAACAGTTTCTGGCCCGCTAATTCCAGGCATCACCACGTCGCTAATTATAATATCGACCCGCTCACTGGATGCCGCGGCAGTCACTGCATGTTTGCCTGAACCGACATTTATTACGTTAAAACCCTTTTTCGATAATGCCCGGGATGTAAAATCCCTTACATGCTCTTCGTCTTCTATGAGTAATACAGATACAAAATCTTCAGAACATACTGAATTGTCTCCTGATTCAACGTGCTCTGTGATGTGCTCATTGAACATCGAATGATCCTCGACATAATGCGCCTCTGAAGAGTACACCCTTGGTAAGAATATTAAGAATTTTGTTCCCTGTCCTACCTTGCTTTTTACGTATATGTAGCCACCAGTTTGCTTCACAATTCCGTACACCGTAGACAGCCCTAATCCGGTTCCGTAGGAGTCACTTCTCGTGGAAAAGAAGGGATCAAAAATCTTTTTAATAACCTGCTTGTTTATCCCATGTCCCGTGTCTATCACTTCCAGTACTACGTATTCTCCGTGTTCTATCTTATCCTTGTCAGGAGCAAACATGCCCTTAGGCATGCTAGAGGCATCGACAGTGAAATTGTAAGTACGCAACGTTAAGCTGCCTCCAGAGCTTTGCATCGCAGATTTTGCATTCACAACCAAGTTTACAATTACCTGTTCCATTTGACATAGGTCTACCATGACTAGCCCTATGTTTTCCTCGTAGTATATCTTTAATTCTATATCCTCGCTGATGAGACGCTTTATCATAGTAGCTAAGTTAGCAACTATATTGTTTATATCTAGGACTTTAGGTTGTAGCGTTTGTCTGCGGGAGAAAGCCATCAATTGCCTTACCAAATTTGCTGCTCTGTTCGCATTTTGCTTTATCTGCATTATGTCCTGAAATGATGGATCACTCGCAGGGTGTTGAATAAGCAATAAGTCACAAAATCCAGTTATCGCAGTCAAAATGTTATTGAAGTCGTGAGCAATACCCCCAGCTAACTGACCGATAGCCTGCATTTTTTGTGATTGCTCTAGCTGAGTTTCTAGGCTTTTTCTGTCCGCGCTATCGGTTATATAACATACTACCAGTACGGTGTTATCGTGTACCAGCTTGTTCATATGTATTTTTACATAAGTTCTGTTGCAAAGCTGCCCTTCTAAGGACATATTGTTGATTATGCTACTGCGCAGATATTTTTCTACCTTCTTGCTATATATTGGCACTAAGTGCTTGAATATGTACTCATGCGCCTGACCGTCGGTCAATGCTTCAAATGCCTTATTATACTTTATGATTTTACCATCTATGTTGCACTGCGCTACGGCTATTGGTGCGTGTATAAAGCATGGGTTTAGCTGATAGTCTGTGAGATTAAATTTCTTAGGAGTTATCAACCCACATATGTATCTATTATTGTTCTTATCGTAAAAAACTTCCTGAGTAACATGTGCGCGGAACATCGTTCCTTTAGAAGTCACAAAAACCTCCTCGTCTGCCTCAGTGTCGAATCCATTATTTTTGCTGAGTAGGGACGAAAAAGGCGTATGGCGCTCTAAAACGTCTAGTTCGAAGATCTTTAAAAAGCACTCATTAGCAGATATAATTACCCCATCCTGGCTGAGGAGATACGATCCCACGTTGTGCCTGCGCAGCAACTTTTCATGCACTTCCTCTTTAGTAATTTTCACAGCTTTTAAGACAAAATAATCCTGTGGCCTGGACAATGGATTTAAAAACAAGCAGAAAGTAGCTTCGGTTGTGACGTCTATTTGTGGGTTATTTGCTACAGGGTCCAGTATAAGTGAGAAATTAGAAATGGAGTTTTTCTTACTTACAGAGCAGTAGGTACGAACCGAAGATTTGCTTCTAAGCGCTTTCAAGAAACGTGATATTTCTTGATCACTAAGGTTTGCAAGCTTAAGTACGCTGTAGAGGTTCAAATTGCTATTGTGTGAAAAGTTGCGAAATCTCGTATTAAATCTCGCGTCTGAATATACTACGCTGCCGCTACTATCCAGTATTAAACAGAATTCCGTGTCATGGTTTAGAGCATTTGCAAAAATTGCATTCTGGTACTCCACAGAAGCTATAATTTTTGGGTATAACCTAAGTTTTTGTAACAATACAAACACAGTTGTGGTCGTAAATAAGCAATTAAAGACCATGCTCACGTAACCATTGTCCATGCCGAACAAGTAAATACTCAGTATACAGAGCAGGGGGAGAGTAATAATGACCGCGATTTTGAGTTTTGAAATCCCATAATCGCGCACCATAAAGTCCACTCTATGATTTTCAGGGTTATCTGTGTATCTCTTGTTCACTTCTTAGGTCACTTTACTAGTATAATGCACGCCACTCCATAATTTGGTATTTATACCTTTAATCGAATTAACGCAATTGAGATGTTATTTTGTGGGTTTCTGCGTTAAGCACATCGGAGGAAATCTAAGTTTGTGTATTAGAATATCTTTAGCGCAACGAGAATGCCATCCGTGTAGGGCAAGACAGAGGATAGATACTTTGTTCTGTCTGATAATGCTTGGTTAAATGCTCTCATGCCATGATAAGCATCTTGAGATATGTTCTTAGGCATATCGTCAAAAATTGTCCCAAACAGGAATACATTATCAGCGGCTATAACGCCACCTTTTCGTATATTAGACTCTGCCCAATCTAGGTATAGAGGATATGAAGCCTTGTCGGCATCTATAAACATCATGTCATAGGGGGAAGTGTTTCCAAGTTTCTTCAATTCCGACAATGCATTGCCGTGCAATACGGTTATCTTGTCTTGTAGGTCACAATTTTCTACATTTTTTGACGCTAAAGCCACATTTTCTGAGTTCTTTTCTATGGTGTATATATGTCCATCTTCCGGTAAGCTTTGCGCCATGCATATAGCAGAAAATCCCACGCACGTGCCTACTTCTACTATAGTCTTCACTCCTGCCAACTTTATTAAGAGTCGTAAAAATTGTCCCTCAAGAACATCTAGTTGAGCAAGACCTAGCCTAGGAGGCGCCGATGCATGAACTGCTAGAATCTCACCTTCGGAAACTCCAAACAGGGCACTTAAATACCGAATCTTTTCATCCGATTTAGAACTTCGCATAAAAATTGTGAGAAATCCTTATCTAGAGATTCTATATCATTTGCTGCAAGTTACAACATTTCAGGCAGGACTATACTGCAAAATAGTAAATTTGTTATCTTATTGAGAAGTTGCGTGATAATATTACCACTAGCGCCGAAAATATGGTAGAAGGGGCGAGCATATTGTTTGTAAGTGTACGTTTTATGATACACTAAAGAGCATCTTTCGGATTTTTTAAGGGATTTTCGGAAGAGAACCATAGAGGTTGCGTGTTATTATGCAACAAGGATAAGAGGTGTGGGTGAAGTTATGATGATAGCTGCAGAGGGTGATGAAGAGGTGTCTGTTTTCGATGATCCTGCGTATCGAGAAAGGTATAGGGAGAAGTTCTTAGAGGCACGGAAAAGGGGTATGGACATGGTTGTTTACCCTGATGGCACCATAGCGCTCATAGAGAACAAGGTTGTCCTTCACACATATGGTTGGCGTAAGAGGAGAGGCGGGTTTGAAAAGGTTAGAGGAATGCCTGTAGCTTCTTATTCTTCTAAGCGCGCTGCGTGCGAGGGCGTTGTTAACGACGCCAGTCGTGTCGTTAAGGAAACTGAGTGTGTGTAAAATTCAGTAGTTTTCTCCTGAGTTCTCGCTTAAAGTGGATTCTCTTTTTTCGTCTCGGGAAGTGATCTTATATGGAAATACTCTCGTCAGAGCAGCTTAGGTCGTGCGAGGGCAGCTCTTCTTTTCCTGTGGAAGCGCTGATACGCAAGGCTGCAGGTGCTGTGGCAGATGAGCTTGATTCTCGTTTTATATGTAAATCTGTTCTGGTTCTTTGTGGTCCAGGGAATAACGGCGCTGATGGAATTGTTGCTGCTAGGCTACTTAGGGAAAAAGGGTGGAAAGTTCGAGTTTTGGGCTATCGCAGAGTCGGTGACGGAATTGATGGTGAGTTGTTACGCGAGCTTGTAATAGAAGAAGACGTAGTGCTAGATGCTATTTTTGGTATTGGCCTAAGTAGAGAATTAGATGAGGATTTACGCTTCGTAATAGAGAAAGTTTCTCTTAGTCGCAAATTTGTGATTTCCATTGACATGCCGAGTGGAGTAAACAGTGACACTGGCATGATTATGGGTGCAGCGTTTAAAGCTGATCTTACTATTGCATTATCCTGCTTAAAGTTTGGACATGTTTTGTCGCCAGGTAGGTATTATTCCGGCTCAGTATGTTTAAAAAAGGATCTGGGAATCGATACTTCGCACGTATCTTCGGGTTTTTTGAATTCTCCCAATATATGGATGAAAGACATTCCCAGGCCGGATTATAAATCTCATAAATACAATCGCGGTTATTCTGTTATATGTTCCCTAGGTGCAGGATCTGTGGGAGCAGTAAAGTTATCTGCAATGTCGTCTCTAAGGGTAGGGTCTGGAGCAGTAGCTGTTGCATGTGAAGTTGGGGAAATTCCATTATATGCTGCAGCGCTGACTTCAGTTATGTATAAAACCTACGAAGATGTTAAAGGAGATGCTAGGGTTACTGCTATCCTAATAGGCCCTGGTGGCGATGCAAGGGATAGTTTCCTGAAGCATAAGGTCATTGAAGTACTGGCGTGGAATAAGGCATGTGTTTTAGATGCTGGTGCTCTCTCTGTGTTTGAGGGTGATAGAGAAAGTCTATCATCCAGTATTGTGGGTAAGAAGGTAGTGATTACTCCCCACGAGGGGGAATTCAGGCGCATCTTTCCTGATATATCTGATAGTCATCCTGTACATAGAGCAAGGAAGGCGTCTGAGGTGTTGGGTTGTGTAGTTGTGCTAAAGGGCCACGATACCATCATAGCATCACCAGATGGCAGGGTCATAGTTAATAATAATGCGCCTTGTTCCTTGGCAACTGCAGGAAGCGGTGATGTACTGGCGGGAATAATAACGGGACTGATTGCATGTGGTATGCCAGAATTTTATGCAGCATGCTGTGGTGTGTGGGTGCATGGAGAGTGCGGCAAAAAATATGCCCTAGGACTCATTGCAGATGACATTGTTCAAGAGATACCCAAGGTGTTGGCAAGTATTGGAATGTTTAGGATTTATTGATTAAAAAGCCATTTATCTTCCAATTTACCATGTTTTACAGCATTAAAAACCTTTCCAAGATCTCTATTTTATAATATTAGGTTCCTATCTTCCTTTTGAGGGTGTATTTTGTGGGTTTTAGATGGGTGTAGTTATTGTAGAGTCTCCTTCAAAAGCAAAGACTATTAGCAAGTATTTAGGAGCAAAATTTACAGTACTGGCCTCTTTCGGACACGTTAGAGATTTTCCAGCTAAGAGCGGTTCTGTCGATCCGGAAAATGACTTTCGTATGATATATGAGGTTATACCGAAGTCTGAAAAGTATATAGACAAGATAGTCAAAACCGTAAGGGAGGAGAAGGATTCCGTATACTTGGCAACTGACCCGGATAGGGAAGGGGAGGCTATAGCTTGGCATGTTGTGGAGGTATTGAAAGAAAGAGGTGCCATAAACGAGGGCGTTTCAATTAACAGGATGGTCTTTAATGAGGTGACAAAAAAGGCTGTCACAGCTGCCATTGATAACTGTCGCTCTATAGACATGGATCTAGTGCGTGCGCAGCAAACCCGAAGAGTTTTGGATTATTTAGTGGGATTCACGCTTTCGCCGTTATTATGGAGGAAGTTACCTGGAAGCAGATCTGCAGGAAGGGTGCAATCTGTAGCGTTGAGACTTTTGTGCGAGAGAGAGAGCGAAATTGAAGGGTTTACATCGCGTGAATACTGGACTGTAGACACAGATTTAAAAAATAAAGCGGGGGAAAAGTTTTCAGCGACTTTGAAGTTGTACTCGGGAAAAAAGGTAGATAAATTTTTTATTGAGAATTCTGAAAGTGCAGAACAAATTGTAAAGGTTGTCAAAGGTAAGAAGTATGCAGTAGGGGCTGTTGAAGCTAAGAAGAGTAGGAGGAATCCGTATCCTCCTTTTATAACTTCTAGCCTTCAGCAGGAAGCGTCGTCAAAGTTAGGGTTTTCTGCAAAAACAACCATGATGATTGCACAAAGACTGTATGAAGGAATAGACATCGGAGGCGAAGTAGTAGGTCTCATAACATATATGCGTACCGATGGATTTTCCATTTCTGATGATGCGCTGAGGTACATTCGAGATACGATAAAGATGAGGTTTGGTGAGAAATACCTGCCGAAAAGTGCTAGGGTGTACTCGAGAAAGGTTAAGAATGCGCAGGAGGCACACGAAGCTATACGTCCTACAGACATTACGATGCTGCCTGAGAATTTGGAGAAGTATTTAACTCCCGAGCAACACAAATTGTACGACCTAATATGGAGGCGGACTGTTGCTAGTCAGATGGAATCTGCAGTTATAGATCAAGTATCAGTGGATATTGTTTCTACGGATAAGTCAGTTGTTTTGTATGCCACAGGCTCAACGTTGAGCTTTGACGGTTACTATGCGGTGTATGGAACAGATGGTAGCGATGAAAAAGTCGTTTTGCCATTACTCAAGAAGGAAGAGGATTGTTCGCTCCTTAAGGTGACTCCAAATCAGCACTTTACTCAGCCTCCTTCCAGGTATAGCGAGGCAAGTTTAGTCAAAAAAATGGAAGAAATAGGCATAGGAAGGCCATCTACCTATGCTACTATAATTTCTGTCTTGCAAGAGAGAGGATATACAGATCTTGAGCGCAAGAGATTTATTCCTAGCGAGAGAGGGCGAATAGTAAACGCGTTTCTGATAAATTTTTTCAGAAAATACGTAGAATATGACTTCACTGCCAACCTCGAAGAAGAACTTGATGAGGTATCTAATGGAAAATTGGAATGGAAGGGTGTCCTAAAGGCTTTCTGGGACAAGTTCATTGCCAATGTCCTTTCTGTTCAGACCATAGAGATCAGTGAGATCTCTAAGGCCATAACTTTGGAACTAGAGCATTATATTTTTTCATCGGAATCAGGGGAAAATATCAGTAGAGTGTGTCCATCCTGCGGTTCTGGCGAACTTATGCTCAATGTTGGCAAAAATAGCGCATTTTTGGGATGCAACAAATACCCTGAGTGTAGGTATATCAGGGGCATTGGCGATACAGAAGAAACGAGCAATGATGACTCTCCAAGGGTTTTAGGTGTATATGATGAAGAAACTCAAGAAGAGATTTTTCTTAAGAAGGGACCATACGGAGAGTACCTACAGTTAGGTGACGGAACAAAGAAGCGTATAGCCGTACCTAAAAGCATGAAAGGCAATATGTCTATAGAAATTGCAAGAAAGATGCTGTCATTGCCGATGGTGATAGGGTCTCACCCAGACACAAACAGGGAGATAAAGATTGGAATAGGTAGATTTGGACCATATATCTTATACAATGGGGAGTATTTTTCTATTAAGGAAAAGGATAATTTCTTAGACCTCACGTGTGAAGAGGCGTTACTTGTAATAGAAAATAGTGCTGACAAGAAAAAGGCACGGTTTCTAGGTGTTCATAAAAACGGGAACGAGATATACGTGTGCAAGGGAAGGTACGGTTTTTACATAAAATGCGGTGATGTAAGCGTTGCCTTAAAGGGGAAATCGTCTGGCGATGACATAGATCTTGAAGGGGCTATAGCGCTTATAAACGAAAAAAACGAAAAAGCTTAGACTTGCCAGGCTCATAAATAAAACGCACATTATCTAATCAAAGATGGCATCAGCTCAAATTTTAGCTTGCACGATAAATCACTAACTGCGATTTTCCAGAATCTTGAGAAAAATCTACGCGATGGTAGATCATCAATTACTGAGACTATTGCTCCGTAGAGAGTTATAGACCTGTGCAAAATTGAGCAGGAAACACATGCACCTAAGCAGGGAGCCAACTAGCCCAAATTTTAACTTGCACGATAAGGCATTCGTCGTTTTGTCAGAATTTGGAGAAAATCTACACGATGATAAATCATCAATTACTGAGACTGTTGCTCTGCAGAGGATTAGATTAGTGTAAAATTGTGTATGAAACACGTCACATAAGCGGAGATATCGCTAAACAGAACTCTACGTTTTGTCAGAATCTAGAGAGAAAAACCTACGCGATGATAGATCATCAATTACTGAGACTATTGCCCCGTAGAGAGTTATAGACCTGTGCAAAATTGAGCAGGAAACATATGCACCTGCAGAGAGCCAACTAGCTCAAGCTTTCGCCTGTACGACACATCACTTACTGCGACTTACCAGAATCTAGAGAAAAAAAACCACACGATGATAGATCATCAATTACTAGGACTGTTGTTTTTCCTAAACCTGTCTATAAAGATAATGTTGCCCTCTGTCCTTCTTTCTTTGCTCTCATCATCGCTAGAAATATCGTCATCATTGTCCGATTGATCAAGGCACGTAAGCTCAATGTCTCCGTATTGTTCGAGATCTAGAGAGAAATTCGCCAGTATGTCCACATATTTCGTTATGGCACTAAATGGCACGGTTATACGCTCTTCTTTTCCCCTAAAGCTTAGAATAACGCTAAAACTATTGTCGCCAACAGTAAGTTCCCTAAACTGATATTGCAGTACAATAGTCATACACTCAGGGTACTGGACTTTAAGGTAGTCCGGCAATACAACTCCATTGCTACCTGTTAGAAAGGAAATGGCGACATGAACATCCTTTGAGCGTAACGTATTAGAGAAAAAACACATAGCTTCTCTAATAACGTTGCACATCGCAGAATATACAAACTTGCGATAGTCAACTACATCGCTCATATAACCTCTAGCACATAAACAAGACACCCAAGGCCTATAAGAAGCCAGCTCCTCCACATGAGAAAGCTGTCCCATTGTGGCACAAATAAGAACCGGAGTCACTATAAAATGAAAAGAAGAACAAGCTCTTAAGAAGTAGGGCTTTTCTGTTGCCCGGCAAGCCCCAAGCCGCGCTAAAGATACACTAAGCTACAGCTACTAAAGCTGGTGCTACGTTATCATTAGCGGCAACGAAAACATCGTTTGCACTTATCAATATGAGCCAATCACACGGCTGGACCTCCCACCGAGCAACGGCAATCATCTTTACTACGTCTGTCTATCCTGTATCATCCCCATACAGTGGAGATGCCGAGTACCGCCCTCGGGTCCAAAACGCCTATTCCATGAGGCCTTTATTGCCATAGTGCGCAAAACGCACGGCTATATTATACCACTTGCACGGAGATAGTCAAGAAGGAACAAAAGCTGCTTGAAATACTTATGAAAGCTCCCCGGGTCGGATTCGAACCAACGACACACTGGTTAACAGCCAGTTGCTCTACCACTGAGCTACCAGGGAATAATAAAAGCAAGCAACATCATAGTTACGTATATCCGCATATGCAAGAAAAACTTGGTAATTTACATATGCGCAATGCAGGTACGTAGTATTATAACTTACAGTGCGACACTCTACATAATTAATATTAAGTGTTTCAGAATGAAAGCGTAATCTGCGCTATAGATAGGACTTTATGCATTATAGAGTGACTATGTGCAACTTAGCTATACAGGGTGACAAAGGCAATTGCGTATTCTCCATCGTCACTCATCGATAATGCTATATTATGTGAACACTCGGAGTTTATCAGCAAAAAAGGTTTACCCACCTCGTTGTTATGCACAGATATATCTCTTGCCTTAATTGTACCGTCAAATCCTATACCTATTGCTTTAACATAAGCCTCTTTCGCTGCAAATCTCTTAGCAAAGTGCCTGACCACAGTCTCTTCATTTCCATAATGTTCTGAATCACTGATTTCCCTAGGTGAGAATATCCTATTCTTGAATCTATCCCCATGTTTTGACAAAAGCATCCGTACCCTACTAATGGATACTAAGTCAACGCCCACGCCTAGTATCACGCACTTAGCCTCCTTATAAGATCCTCAACGGAAAGTGTTTCTGTTGTTCCATCAGCGCGATTCTTCAGTTCTAAAACTCCATGACGAACGAATGAATTTCCTATTATAACTTGCCATGGCATACCGAATAAATCCATTCTGGAAAGTTTTGTTCCCGGACTGTCCTTTGTATCGTCATACAAGGAGTCATTTGGAAATGCTGCATGAATGCGGTCTCCGACTGCTACGCATTTCTCATTTTCACTACCTATATTAACTATCCCGATTTTGAAAGGAGCAACGCATTCAGGCCACTTAATACCCATGTCGTCATGAAAGACTTCTATAATTGCCGCTATTAGGCGGGAAATTCCTATTCCGTAGCATCCCATGTGTGCATACAACGTATTTCCGCTTTGATCGTGAAATACCGCTTTCATAGGTTTGGAATACCTATCATCTAAGTAAAAGACATGCCCGACTTCTATGCCCTTAGAACACACTAGGTCACTTTCGGGCAAGGTGCACTTTTCAGGATCATGCATATCCGACGCGACCGAATAGACATTCTGCAATTTGTCTACGCTATAGTCACCGTCGTCAAAAAGATTAAGCAGTGCCTTATCGTAATATAAAGTGCTTTCTCCAGTATGTGATAAAACATGAAACTCGTGGCTCATACTGCCACCGATCTCTCCACTGTTAGCGCTTACAACGACTGCAGGTAAGTGTAACTTCTTGAAAATCTTATGATATGCAGCAAACATATCTCCGTAAGTTCTCATGGCAGTATTCACGTCTGCGTCAAAGCTATATGCGTCTTTCATAAGGAACTCTCGCGCACGCATTATTCCATGCCTTGGACGTAGCTCATCACGGAATTTCCACTGAATCTGATACAACTTTACGGGCAGGTTTCTGTAGCTTTTTACAGAATTCCTAACCACATCTACCACTACTTCTTCATGCGTTGGTCCGAATAACATTTCTTTTCCACTGTGATCAGTAGTGCGAAACATCTCAACGCCATATAACTCATATCTACCAGATTCTTTCCATAAGTCTGCAGGCTGTATAGATGGCATTAGTATTTCAGAGAAGCCTACCTCTTCTACCGCTTCGCGGATGATGTTCTCTATTTTTCTCATTACCATGAGTCCCATAGGTAACCATGCATATACTCCGGAAGATATCTGTTTTACAAGTCCAGCACGTAATGAATACTTGTGAGAAACAGAAACCACTTCCGACGATACATCTTTTATTGTAGGAAAATACATCTCTGAAAGACGCATAAAAGAACTCCTGCTAAAACGGGGAGGCGCATTCTCCCATATGAGCTACCCATAGTCAAGATAATTGCGTGTTAGAGGTGCTGCTGCCCCGGAAACTCATGACTTCCACTCATATAAATATATCAAAAGATGTATATTTGCTGCTAACGATGCAAAAAGTACTCCATTATGGACATAGCCGAAAGAGCAGCTTTGTACCGCAGATTCTGGGACTTACTGCAAGATTCACACATTGCTGGATCCGTACAAGGATGTGTTGCCACAGGTAAAACCTCACCCTTTAGGAAGCTTATGGCAAGTGCTTCAGGGTGATCCTGAAATAACATGTTACCGTGCATATCCTCTAGCACTTCTATCACTCCGTCATCTGCGAATCCCACGACTTTGTATCCAAGACTCTCCAATTTTTGCATATTCTCGGGATCATTGCTGACAACGCCACCATGAGCATCAGGAAAGAAGATAGAAAACCAACCGTTAGCATCGGGTTTTAGATATTTCGATACCACACCCGCTAAATTACTGCCAGGTACAACACGCACCCTGTGTAGCTGAACGTTTTTATCATGAGGATCCGGCAGAGATATTGCATGAGCTGCAACAGACTCATGTGAATCTACAAGATTTTTGACTCGAGTAACCCTGACCCCCAAAGAGTTCATAATTCCCTGAAGTCCACCGCATATTCCCATGATCCCAATACTAGGGTTATCATGCACTATCTCGGTGATAGCATCTGTAATTAATTGGCGGTTTGGGGTAGGTGTATAAGGCTCGCAATCAACGTTATAAAAGTTTCCAGGTATAAAAATCCTGCTTATATTTTCCCTTTTAATGAAGTCTAAAACGTCGTTCTTAATCTTTCTAAACTCATCATTGCTAATCTCATATCTCTCCCCCGGGGTCCATGAAAGAGCTTCTTTTGTTGTGTCAAAACCTGCTAACAACGCATTATAATCTATGCGCACTACACGCGCTCCGAGTCCGGTTAGCATTTCCGTAATGTTATAGGAAAATGTCAACTCCTCAGGATATGTCTCCTCAGCTGTCTGCAGTAAGCCTACAACAACAGCGGCATCTACCAGAGGAGAACTCTCATTCTGTTTTGCGGCATGCGCTGACCATGGAGCAAGAAAAGAAAAAGGAACGAGATAGACAATACAAGATAGGACCAGCAAGCACCTAGGCATAACATCAACGCATTTGAAAATACAAAAACCTTAACTACGAAGCGTGGCCTGGGTTGGAATTGAACCAACGCACAAGGATTTTCAGTCCTCTGCTCTACCACTGAGCTACCAAGCCGTAACAACACGCCCACAACATTATATAGGTCGCAAATCGGCATTCAAGGAAAATAAACTTGAAAAATTAGTAGATCCATTTCTATAGTTAGGATATGCAGTGTAATATACAAGTATAGATTGTGAGCAAAAGAATAGGCATATATCCAGGAACATTTGATCCCATAACTTTAGGGCATGTTGATATAATAAAGAGGGCATGTAACCTCGTGGATGAGCTGGTTATAGCGGTAGCTGAAGATGTGCAGAAAGAGACTATCTTCCCCCTTTCTGTGCGAGCTAGTATGATAGAACACGAGATGAAGGATCAAAGAATGAATTCTGTTGTAAGAGTGGAGGTATTTAAAGGCTTACTCATGCATTTTGCAAAAAGCAAGGGGGCTCTGATGATAATAAGGGGCTTGAGAGCCGTTTCCGACTTTGATTACGAATTTCAAATGAGTTGGATAAATTACAGGCTGCTTCCAGGAATCGAGACTATATTCTTACCTGCTTCTGAAGATACTCAGTTCATATCTTCAAGTTTTGTAAAAGAAGTTGCTAGATTGGGAGGGGATGTAGGGGCGTTTGTCTCGCAAAACGTAAGCAAAAATTTAAAACTTTTCTATTCTTCTTAACTGATGACTATAAAGGCTTTCAAGTTCTGTATTGATAAAATGCGTGCCGCTGCTGCTGCGCGAAGAGAACAAAAAAATGCAGCTCACCTCGCTTTTAACAAAGGGTTGAGTGGCAAAAACCTCTAACCATTAGCTCGTAGCATGCCTACAGAAACCTAGAGCGTGTTCTATATTAATAAAACTGCGTGCGCCATTTACGTTAGGAATCTGTGGTACCGTAAAATAAGGGACCTTAATCTCAAAAAATGTAGATTACTGTGCTTTTTACCCAGGGTTGCTCAACAAACACCTCAAACTTTTCTATTTTTCCTCTTAGCGGATGACTATAAAGGCTTTCAAGTGTGTTCTGGGCCATGAAACTGTGTTCTGCTGTTGTGGAATTCCTAAAGAAAAGCAGATTACTGTGCTGTTCGCTGAACGGTTATGCAACATAAACTCCAAGTTGCATGCACGGAAAGAGTTGTTCAGATAACACCATGCATGAAGCTCACTGCTCCGTCACGCATATCTCAGAATTCCCCCATCACTTCTTTGGCTTAAGCCTTTTCCATACTTTTCCGTATTGTTTAGATAACACCATGCATGAAGCTTACAGGGCTTTACGAGCGTTAAAACTCCCTTATCACTATGCTATTAAGCATTTTGTCTGTACCTTGTATGACGAAGTTCCGCGTCTATCACACGGCATGATAACTATATTCTCTTAGTGTAAACTAAGAAGCTTTCAAGTATGTTCTGTGCAGTTAAACTGCATGCTATTGTCGCGAAAAGAATCTGGAATATCTCTCTAGCAATGTAGATTACTGCGCTTTTGGAGCGAGCGCCCACGGAACAGACATCTCAAACTACATACAAAGAAAGGTCCTGTTGCACAGATGAGAGGGGATTCAGGGAGTGTTTTCTCAGCCCATATGTCTCAGGGATTCCTACACCACACTTTGCTAATTTTACTCTCGCGTGCTTCGCGTAGCAAAACCCACACTTCTATCATACGGTATGATAACTATATCCCCTTTTCGGAGAGGAACCTTTCCGCATCTAACGCAGCCATACATCCCGAAGAAGCAGCAACTACCGCTTGGCGATATACCTTGTCGTGTACATCCCCTGCAGCAAATATTCCGGGACAACTTGTCGAAGTTCCACCAGGAGATAAGATCACGTATCCCTCATCATCAAGGTCCACCTTCTTGCCTATCATACTCTTGAGAACTCCCGTGTTAGGAGAATGTCCTATAGCAACAAAAAGACCTCTAACATCCAAAACTCTTGTACTCCCGTCCACCGTAGACTCTAAGAGTAAACCGCGCACACTAGTTCCACCTTCATCTCCCAGAACTTCTTTCACTACGCTATTCCACAAGACTTCTATCTTGCTATTAGAGAATAGTCTCTGCTGCATTATAGCTTCAGCACGTAGTTTATCTCTTCTGTGAATTAGGAATACTTTACTAGAACTTCTTGCAAGATATAAAGCTTCTTCTACTGCGGTATTACCTCCTCCCACAACAGCAACTACAACATCCTTAAAAAAAGAGCCGTCACAAGTCGCACAAGCAGACACACCCTTGCCCTTAAACGCCTCCTCACTCTCTATGCCTAGCCATTTAGCTTGCGCGCCAGTGGCAAATATAATGCTATAAGCATTATACACATCCCCAAACATGCCAGAGCACTTGAAGGGATATACGCTAGAGTCTATTTGTACTATCTCATCCTCAACCCAGGTTGCACCACTATGGATGGCGTGCTGCTTCATATGCTCCATAAGCCCAGGGCCATCTATAGCTTGAAATCCGGGATAGTTTTCTACATCAGTTGTTGTAGCTAACTGTCCTCCAGGCTGCATGCCAGCTATAAGGACAGGAGATAAATTAGCCCTTCCAGTATAAATGGCAGCCGAGCAGCCGGCTGCCCCCGATCCCAATACCAACACCTTAGCGACATTAGCGTTTGTATCGATATCACCCATAAAGTTCTGTACCACCTATTATTTCAGGCCCAAGTTATCAGAGTGCGACTGAAGGTAATGCTCAACTCCATGCTGAGTAGCTTCCATTGCAACTTCGCCTTTAGTCCACCCCGCAGGACACACTTCGCCATGCTTTTTGTTGTGCTCTATAGCATCAACTATGCGGAGAATGTCATCTATATTACGCCCAATAGGTAAATCATTTACAGACTGATGGCGTACAATGAAATTTTCATCTATAACCACTGTGCCTCTTAAGGCCACCTTGTCATTGTGTAACACGTCGTAACTCTTGGAGATAGCATGAGAATCATCAGCAACTAATGGAAAACTCACCATACCGATACCACCCCTTTGTAAAGGTGTGCCGCGCCAATGGCTGTGTGCAAACTCGGAATCCGTACTAATTCCTATAACTTCAGTATTCTGCAACGTGAATTGCGGTATTCTATTGTGAATGGATAGTATTTCTGTTGGGCATACAAAAGTAAAATCTCTCGGATAGAAGAACAACACAGCATACTTTCCGGCAACATGTTTGCTGAGGGTAAGATCACATATTTTACCATCAGACATAACAGCTCTAGCAGTAAAGTCTATAGCCTGCTTAGTTACTAAATTCATGAAAACATCTCACAAAAAGTTTGGGACCAGTATACGGAATATTAAGGAATAGACAACGAGTTTTTCAGCTCATATAAGCATATAAGTAACCAGTCATCCCGGGTTCAGAATACAACTTCTACACCCTAATGTGTGTTTGTAAAGTTATAATATTTGAAGTCATTGAACTTTCCTACCATAATGAGCATGTCTTCTGGCCGCAATAGAATCAGAGGAAGTGTAGTTGGGAATCGCGGGATTGTTATGTCATTGATAAGTAATAAAATAGCCTTTATTAAGCCTTCTCCAACCCTGGAGATTTCAAAGTTGACTGCAGAGCTCATAGCTCAAGGAAGAGACGTAATATCTTTGGGAGCTGGGGAGCCGGATTTTGACACCCCAGATCATATAAAAGCTACAGCTATTCAGGCCATAAACTCTGGTTTTACCAAGTATACTCCTGTTGATGGAATTTCAGAACTAAGAAGGGCTATTATACACAGAATGAAAGAAGACTACGGGATCAATTACGCATTAAATCAAGTTCTGGTAGGAAGTGGCGCTAAGCAGTGCATCTATAATCTGTTAATGGCTACACTAAACGACGGTGACGAAGTTATAATCCCTGCTCCATATTGGGTTTCTTATCCGGATATGGTGAAAATAGCCGGTGGAACACCCGTGATAGTAGATTGTGGTGATACCTTCAAAATAACCCCAGAATTATTAGAGCGTGCAATTACTCAAAAAACTAAGTGGCTCATAATAAATTCACCGTCAAATCCAGCCGGTACAGTATATGGTAGAGATGAGCTGACAGCTTTGGCGAAAGTTCTGTTGAAGCATGAACATGTAAACATACTTACTGATGACATATATGCAAAGCTAGTCTATGACTGTGAATTTCTGAATATATTGCAGGTAGAGGAATCCCTCTACAATAGAGTATTCATAATAAACGGAGTTTCAAAAGCGTACTCCATGACCGGGTGGAGAATAGGGTACGTAGTAGGAGATGCCAACGTTATAAAGGCGGTTTCTGTTATACAATCTCAGAGCACAACTAATGCGAATTCTATAGCACAAAAGGCCGCTACTACTGCCCTAGAGGGAGATCATGAATTCCTACGTGATAGGATAAAAGCATTCGCACGCAGGCGAGATAAAGTAATGCAGACTATAGGAGAAACGGCGATGCTTTCTGCAGATATACCTCAGGGAGCCTTTTATGTATTTGTCTCGTGTGCAGGTGCTATAGGGAAAAAAGCACCTAGCGTGGGAATGATTAGTGATGGAACTGACATGTCAAAGCATTTGCTACACCATGATGTAGCTGTGGTTCCAGGTGTGGCTTTTGGAGCGCAAAACTTTTTTAGGATATCGTACGCACTTTCGGATGAAAAACTAGCTACAGCCTGCCAAAGAATCCTAGATGCATGTAGCGAACTTCAGTAACTGCTGAATAGGAGGCGGATTGGAGGATGATGAAATTACTTTGGGCCACGTTTTCTGGTTTAATTTCATTCTAGTAACCGCGGGAATGGCCATGCTTTTAATAATGGTATGCCTACTTCCTGCTCACTCCACCCAGCTTGATGCGTACATGTAGAATCTATGAGTCACCCAAGCTACATTGACTTTCTAGGTTAATTTTGGTCGAATGAAAAAAAAACTGGCTATGGCTTGTCAAGGGATCCTAGATGTGTGTAGCGAACTACAGTAACTGCGGGAATAGGGCAAGGCACATATTAGGGGCGTTACTATTCTCTGCAGGCTTCATGGATTAATTCAGTAATCGCAAGAATAGTTGCACTTTAAAAAATGGATACCTGCGGCTACTCACTTCACCCAACCTGATGCGTACATGTAGAATAACTCCCGTGGCTGCGAAAATTCTTCGGTCAGGGTTTTCAACACATTTGCCATTCTGTGTAACCATACATCTATATTGGATGAAAAATTCACTTAAGTTCTAGCTTCGTTTGCATATGGATTGTGTGTGCTACCCAAGCTACATTGACTTTCTAGCTTTGTGTGGCACATAGTGAATTGTCTTAGTAACCCCATAGCAAAGGGTTTTTCTTCTTAGCTGGGTAATTTAGACCACAGCGGGCTTTTTAGCCTTGCTCCGCATGCAGTGCAATTAGAATTCGGAAGGTTGAAGACTTTTTAGCTTTGCGTCGTACATAGTGAAACTGAATCGTGCAGATTGAAGACTACTTTTGGTTATGCGTACTATCTTAATTTCAGTCTGATGAAAAAACTGAGTATAGTACGCTAAAGAATCTTCGATGTATGTAGCGAACTTCAGTAGCTGCATTGATAGAGGCAGATTGAAAGATAGGAGACTATTTTGATTATACTTTTTCTCCCACTTACTCCATCGCTTAATCACACATGTACACCATGAGGACAGTCCTTGAACTCATAGGCTTTGTTTTCGCATAAATTGCAATGGTAGTTTAGGCTACGCTGGGTTTCTCGCTACGTCTTTTGCATAGTGAATTGTATAAGTAATTTATAGCAGGGGCTAACATCTTAGCTAGAGTGATTCAGCCCACAGCGGGCTTTTTAGCTTTGTCCATGTACATAGTAGATGAGAGAGGACAACCACCACAAAGTAGTAATCACCACAGCCCCAAGATCTCTCGATATCTTAGCCAGTTCTCACCCAATGGCTGAGGTTTTATACTTTATCCAAAAGGTCCAGATTCACTTTTACATCGTATTTTTCAGTAAGATAGGCAAGAAGCTGCTCCCTAAGGGAGAAAATAGCATCGCTAGAAAAGCCCTCTTTAAATTTTGCGAGCCCTTCCTCATCTATGGCAGGATCTTTTACATCCCTCAAGACTGCAATATAGATTCTATCCCCATCTTCTGAATGGTCCATTATAGCATTACTCACGTCTCCAACCTTCATGTTGAACACTGTATCAACAAAAAAGCCAGGATATTTAGGAGCAGATCTCCTACCTGAAAGACTGCTGCTATCGTATAATTCTTCGCCTTTCTTGATATATACGCCAACCAAATCACCAATATCCTCTCCTAACCTGAGCTTACCGGTGATTCCAGCCGCAATCTTATACATTTCGCTTGATCTCGTATCTTCTTTCCACTTCCTCAAAAGCATTGGTCTGCTTTCCTCAAAGGTTATAGCCCTTGGCGGAGAAACATTCGTCACCATGATGCTAAAATGAGTATCTCCAAGATCCACGAAGTGCGAGAGACTATTCAACTGAGAGGAAAAAGCAAGAGTGGAGATAGCCTCAATGTTTATTGTGTGTTTGACATTCGGATGTACTCCCTCAGAAGTCATGCCCCTTATATCAAAATCTAATACCTCTCCCTCAGATGGGGAAATAAATACACTCTTAACATCAGAGAAAGAAGCACCCTTGCTTATCAGCTCGTTAGCCTTCCTCAGATTAAGCAAAAATACCTCCCTAGCTTTTTGCTTGCGAATGCGAAGTGATACTTTTTCTTTCAGTTCCACCAAATCTTCCTTGGAAATCTCATGCTTCCTCAACACTTTCATTATGTGCCAACCTACCATGCTACGGAACACCTCAGTGATTCCGCCTTCAGATAGCTCGAATACGTTACTCCTCACATCTACAGGAAGTATGTCTCTAGTGACGTTGTTCAGCGTTATATCTTCGATAGTAGAGTTTTTAACGAAGGACTCAAAGGTTGCACTGCCTTCTTTTATGGCGCTATGAGCAGACAACGCTTCATTTTTATCGGAAAACACCAAGTTCAGGACATCTCTTTGGTCGTGAAGCTTGCTGTTTTTAATTTCATATTCAATTTCCTCTTCAGATACTGTTGACTGGCTTAGCGAATCTTCTTCATCAACAGCGATATATTTTATGCTCCTGTACTCAGGCGATACCATGCCTTCCCCGCCTTCTTTTTTGTACATATCTTGTAGCTCACTCTCTGAAGGCTCAGCAGTTAGGTAATCCCTTGCAGCTGCGGGCGAAATCTCCACTATGTCTGCTACCCTATATTGCGAAAGGCCCATAAACACATCTTTTGCTAGCAAATCATGATACTTGAGCTTCATTTCGCTTGGCTTTGGAAATATGCATTCTGATAGCATAATTGAGGGTAGGGAGTCCTGAATCTTCTTTACATAGGCGCTCTCAGTGGTGCCTAGATCCTCAAGCGCGCTCTGAAACTTATCTTTGTCAAAATCTCCGCTCGCATTGTGGAATGTATCTATGCCCCTTATCAAATCCCGGATGCTTTTTGGGTTGACCTTAAGGCCTACATCACGCGCAAATTCTTCTATCAATAGCTCACCTAATATACTCTTAAGTACACTATTTTTTATACCAAATTGTTCTATCTGTGCGTCTGTGAGCTTTGCGCCTATAGCTCTTTCTATATACAAAATCTCATTTTGATAAGGTGTTCTGTATTCATGCAAAGAAAAACACCTAGTCCTCACTTTGGCAAGGCATCTATCATTTCCCTTACTATTCGTAGAGAAGCTACCAATGGGCGATAAACCACTAAAAGCCGTGAAGAAAAACGCACAGGTCACTACAGATATCACGACTCCGACAAAAATCTTCTTAGAGCGCATAACAACAACACAAGATAAGACGATCTAGGAATATAGTAATGAGAGGCAATCTGCAAGACTTTTCCTGCGGTCTACAAAGCTCATTTTGCACCACTTATATGTAGGAGCGGGCATATATGGGCGAAAGTTTGGTTGGAGGAAGATTATTCTCAATTTTGTGAAGCAGTAATTTTGCGGCTGCCATAGAGGTTGCAGTGTCTGCTAATTTACAGGAATGCTTCGTTATCACATTCTCATTTGTGCACTCATTTAACTCTTCGCTTTTTACCAACTTCACCTCCGTTAGCGGAAATAGCACATTATTGAAGATTTGATAGTATACAGAATCTGCCCTAGAAACCTCTATTGTGGACATTATGTTTGCACTTTCAGGTATAGAATTGCCAGTTAGCATGAGGTACGCCTGTAATTCCAGTAAACTTATGCCGTGTACTGATATATTATTAGATAATTTCAGACCCTGCACCGCAGCTAATGACGCCCTGAGGCCGGTAAAACTCCCAGGCCCAACAACTGCAACTATATGTGATATTTCATCAAAATCTATGCCGAACTCCCTCAAAGCGGAATCCATTATTGTAAACAAAAGCTCCGCATGGTTATTGAGGCTTTTGCTCCTCTTTTCACATAACGTCTCATCTACACTATCAAATAGCCCGACTACGCATTCCGGGCTCGATGTATCTATCACCATTATGATCATTTTCGTGTTATACCCGCTGATTTGTATTCCGCAATAGCTTTGTATACACTTTAGAAAAGGCCATAGAGAACGCTCCATTACCCAGAACGTTTGTTGCCGTAATAAATGGATCAAATATTACATACAAGGTGGTAATGAGTGATAGCATGGTGGGAGTAAAACGCAAATACTCCTCTATGACAGGCAACATGACCATTATGCCTCCCCCAGGGACAGACACCATAGCAAACTTCAAAATTAGAAAATGTAGGAGGAAATTTATATAGCAAGCAGTGGTGATGTGATCTGCAGCATGAAAGGTATGTAGTATTGTGAAGGACATAATAATCATAAAAAAGCAATCTCCAACCAAGTGGACGTTTAAAGAAATTGGTATGGTGATGTCAAATATTTCAGGAACTTCGGAGTCCTTCTTTACGGATTTTAGTACCAGCCCCATGGTCATGAAGCTCGACATTGTGGTAAGCGCAACCAAGGCTGCAGTCATCATGTCTCTTATCTTTGATACGGATTTACGTATGGAAAACCCAGATCCAAAAAAATAAAGGATGCACAGATATATTACTACGGAGAGAAGCAAGTATGAAGCTGATCTAGACCCGTTACTCAATACAGGGCCAAGGTTGCTGCTTTGCATCCTAAACACAAGTCCTAGTATGAATACTGGCAGCAATGGAGTGAAAATCTTCTCCAAAATGAACATGCCTACGCATACAAGCTTTGCTGATGCTGTAACACACCTTGTTTTTACATAAGGGATCCTAGGAAGCAAAATTCCCATCACGATGCCCAATATGGCAGCCTTTATATTGCTAATAACTGGCTTTAACTTTACAGTATAGGCGGCTTCCAATCCACTATCAATATCTTCAGTGCTAACAATAAGTTTTTCATCTATGGGTGAAGCCGTGACTTTACCTACAAGACTTGCTGTCAACATAGAAGACGTGTTTGAGATCACTATCATTAGTAGCAAGAGTATCACAGTTTGTATTGCGCTATTGCCATAAAGCTTCAAAATAGATTGAAGTACTATGCTAAATACTACAAAAGGCAGTATGAATATCATTACTTCCTTAATGGACAGACTTATGGCGTAAGAGTATGACCTTATCGAATAGGGAATTAGCTCCGCAAAACAAAAGGCGAAAATAACCACCGTTATCAATATAAAAAATCTAATTGTATTTCTAAAATTACCCTTACAAACGCTCATAAAACCCTACCAATCGGAGCAACCCATTTGCCAGCAGTCAGTCTATACGCACAATGTTACCGCCCTATGTAGAAGACGGTATAATCTAAGTTAGTTAGATATTATGCATCTTTGTCTGTTTCGACAGGATACCACCTACTTTAACAAAGAGCATGGAAAATGCGCCGTTACCCAGAATATTGAATACGGTTATTAAGGGATCTACCAGGATATACAAGGTAGCAGCTATAGAAACCATAGATGGAGAAAAGTGTAAATACTGCTCTATCACAGGTAACATCAAAAGTAACCCCGTACCAGCAACCGCAGCCTCAGCGAACTTCAAAAGCACGACATACGACAGGAAGTGAATAATATCTGAAGCACTCAATGGCTCTGATCCAAAGACGTAGGATATAAACAGCAGGAGCACTACTGAAAAAAAGCAATCCCCCACCAGGTGTATATTTACAGAGCCAGGCACAGCAATGAAAGATAAGGGGGAATCATCAGTATTTTCTTGCACTGCCTTCAAAGTCTGAGGCATAGTCGCCAAACTGGACATGGTAACAAATCCCGTAAGAGCAGCTACCCACATGTTCTTTATAGACTTCAATGCTTTAGATATTGATAGCCCGCTACCCAACCAGTAGAGAAATACAATGTACACAAGCGGTGGTACAAGGATACACAGTATTGCCTTATTATTTCCCGAGAGCAGCTCCAGTGCGTTCTCACTGCGGATCTTGAAAATGAACCCCACTAAGAAAAAAGGCAGTATGTTGTTAAAGACGCGATCTAGAACGAAAATGCTTGCGCCGTAAAGCCTGCTAGAAATCACATCGACTCTCTTCCTTCCTAGTAGCTTAGGAGCCACTATACCCAGCAAAAAACCCGAAATCAGGGCATGAGCAGGACTCACTACGAGTGGCATGCTAAATGTATTGTACATGGGGACTAAACTATCCCCCAAAGCCACATCATATACGACTTTGTGCTCGTTTCCCGAACCTAGCACCGTGCTCCCAATGAGATATGCTATGCACGTTGCTCCAGAGTTAGATACCGCAACCATTACAAGAAGCAGAGCAGTAGTGCTAAATAGTCTTTCTCCATTAAATCTGCTCACTGAGTAGAATACAACGCTAAATACGATAAAAGGTAACAAAAATATCAATATCTCTTTTACTGACAAACTCAGTGCATAACAGAACGATCTCACTTCGTAAGGCACAATATCTGCGAAAAGGAACATAGATCCAGACAGTAACGCTATCAAAATGAACCGTAAGGAATGACTCATAGAACGACTCTAACACACAACACTATTATGATTACAAAAACGCGCCCTGAGCGACTCGAACGCCCGACCTTCTGATCCGTAGTCAAATGCTCTATCCAACTGAGCTAAGGGCGCATAAAAATGCACTTTAGGTTATAAGTTAATTCTCCCCGTGTAAACAACATTTTTGCCCATATTTTTGAGATGTTAGCTGTTGAAATTATTCTTTATGTGAGGGGATTTTGGAAGTACTCTAGTGATAGTTGTTTTGTTTTTTTCTTGTTATTAATAGTGAAGTACAGAGGAATAAGACTGGCTACCAGCACTTCCTACAGGGGGATTAGTGGTGCCATGCGTGTGCTCCTCAGGAAGAGGGTAGCATTGTGTATAGTAGTTGGCGTTGCCGTGTGCTGCTTTGACCCATTGGGAAAAGATATAACCGGAGGCGTGTTAGGTACCATATCTGACTATTCAGTACATGCGGTAAAAAGGGTTACTGACCTGCTAAAAGGACAGAGCCAGGCTGATTATCACGTATATTGCCCTAATACGCGGGCTGATGATGCTTTTACTGCTACAGATGATAGTGCTGCATTATCTCCTTGTGGTGAAAGGATAAATTCTATTGTCGGAGAGAATGAAAAACTTAAGCAAATGCTGAATTTTCTTTCTGACTACAGCAACTTGTCATACTTAACTACTAGGGCGTTGGTTTTTTATGATGGAGTAAAAGAAAATGTGCTCATTCCAGCAGGACTTACAGATGGAATAAAAAAGGGACAAGTTGTTGTCAATAGTGAAGGCCTCGTTGGAAAAGTTGTAGAAGTATGGGATAGGCGCGCAAAAGTGCTACTTCTTACAGATAAAGAGTTCCAGATGGAAGTATCAGTTGTAGATAATGGCCTAAGAGCAATAGTGCGTGGGAGTGACAATGGCCTCGTGCTCTCAGGTGTAGAACAAGCTGGTATAAAGAACGGCTCTCTTGTGGTAACAGCAGGAGATGAAGAGGACTTCCCTTACGGAGTGTATGTGGGACATGTGGATAATGGCGAAAGGGTCATTACCAAGCTCAACCCTAGAACGCTAAATATCGTCAGCGTCTTGATGAAATGAGCTCCCCTAAAAAGGAGCTCAACCACTCGGCAAAGCGCGCTGCAATTTTGTGATAAGTGAATTAATCTTGCTGAAAGAGCACTTGCGACATCGAGTCCATGTCTTCTAGTATCTTTCCCACACCCATTGCAACACAATAAAGGGGATGATCAGCAACAGAAACAGGCAATTTGGTCTCTTCACTGATAACGTAATCAAGTTTTTTCAGCATTCCACCTCCTCCTGAAAGCGTTATACCACTTTCTACTATATCTGCCGATAATTCTGGGGGAGTACATTCAAGTGCTACTTTAACTGCTGATACTATTTGACCCACTATCTCGGTTAAGCTTTCCGCCACCTCGCGTTCAGATATCACTATTTCTCTAGGAATGCCAGTGCCTAAATCTCTTCCTTTTACAGTCATTTCTTCGCCATTGCCTTCTTCTGGTGTTGTAGCAGCGCCTATGCTCTTCTTTATCTTTTCTGCTGTAGCCTCTCCTATAAGAAGGTTATAGTTCTTCCTGACATAAGTGATTATAGCTTCATCCATAAGGTCGCCGCCGCTCCTTATAGATCTTGAATACACTATGCCTCCCAGTGAGGTAATCGCAATCTCGGTTGTGCCTCCTCCTACGTCGACTATCATAGATCCCTCAGCATGCATTACAGGAAGCCCAGAACCTATAGCAGCTGCCATAGATTCTTCCACTAAGAAAACGCGACCTGCTCCAGCGCATGCTGCGGCGTTATGTATAGCTCTTCTCTCTACGGGAGTAGAGCCAGATGGAACGCATATGACAATAGTGGGCCTATTGATACTCCTGTGCTTACTAACACTGCGGATGAAGAATTTTATCATTTCTTCTGCACACCTAAAATCTGCTATTACACCATCTTTTAAAGGGCGTACCGCTTCTATACTTTCAGGGGTTCTTCCAATCATCATCTTTGCTTTCGCTCCGAATGCGTGAGGAATATAACTATTGCCATCTTTTAATAATGCGACTACAGAAGGCTCATTCAACACGATGCCCTTTCCTTTTACGTATACCAAGGTGTTAGCCGTACCGAGGTCTATGGCAATGTCGCTTGCAATCCACCCATTACAGGTGAGAAAGTCCCTGAGTCGCTTTAGGGATTGCTTTATTTTACTAATGTAGGACAACAACGAGTTCATCATATGACAACCATGTACACAAAGCACTACCGCAGTTGGTGCGCCAATACAGCTATGGTATATACACTCATATACGCCATATAGCACGTTTTGAGTTTAATTTTTGTACCTATAGCTTAACATCAACTACAATATGCGACTACATGATAGTTATAAGAGTGCCCTATGTATAGTGCTAAATGTGGATGGATAAACATATGCAAGGGATATGGCATAAGTTCGGGGCAAGTTGTAAATAGGATAAAGAGGATACTGGGGTGTAAAGTTGGGCATGCTGGGACATTAGATCCCTTAGCCACGGGGGTTCTACCGATTGCCTTGGGAGAAGCAACAAAAACCATAAGCTATATAACCAATAATACTAAATCTTATGTAGTAACGGCACAATGGGGTATTCAGCGCTCCACAGATGACGCAGAGGGGGATATAGTGGATGTGAGTGCTATTCAGCCCACTTTATGCGACATAAACGAAGCAGTAAACGGCTTTATCGGAAAGATACAGCAAGTACCGCCAACTTTTTCTGCTATAAATGTTGGGGGAGTAAGGGCATATGACATTTCTAGAAGAGGGGGGATAGCTGAGCTAAAGCCACGAGAAGTAAATATTCAAGAAATAAAAATAACAGACTTTAATAGCCAGAAGAATGTCACGAGTTTTCTCATAACCTGCCACAAAGGAGTTTATATACGATCATTAGTAAGAGATTTAGGTGTTGTCCTAAAGTGTCTAGGCTATGTATCGAGACTGCATCGTAGGGTAGACGGAGTATTTTGTGAGGATGATAGCGTAACATTAGAAAGGTTAGAAGCGCTATATAAAGAAGGTAAGCTAGATAGCATAATAAAACCCATGAAGTTTGTTATGAAGGGAATTCCAGAAGTTGAAGTCGAGGAAAAAGCCGCTTCTGTCATAAAGAATGGTGGAAGCATCAGCTTAAAAGAGGTTAGCTTAAATGCCTTGTATACAGAAGAGAATTATGGTATGTGTTACCTAGTCAGCAGCATTGGTGGTCTTCCGGTAGCCATCTGTAGGGTGTCGGGTAGTGCTTTGCAGCCGGTGCGGGTTTTTAATTATTAATGGAAGGGAGGTCTCTGCGTTCATATGTCTATTACACCTGCTAGAAAGTCTGAGCTAATTTCTGAGTATGCCGTCAAAGAAGGCGACACTGGTTCTGCATATGTGCAGTGTGCTATCTTATCCGAAAGAATACGTAATCTCACTGAGCATCTCAAGATTCACAAGAAGGATTTTCATTGCAGGAGAGGTCTCATGGTTTTGGTGTGTAAAAGGCGCAAAAACCTTAGGTATGTAAAAGATAAGTATGGGAAGGATTCGTATTTAGACCTTGTGAAGAAGTTAGGTATAAGAGATGTGTTCCATTGAGGCATTATATGTAATTGGTCTTGATGGCTAAAAGATAGGAATTGTTATTATGTTTGATATCACTAGGAAGTCTATAGAGTGGGGAGATAGGTCTTTAGTTATGGAGACCGGTAAGATAGCGCGTCAGGCCGATGGAGCGGTTGTTGTAAGCTATGGAGGAACATCGGTACTGTCTACCATTGTGTATCAGAAAGCTAAAGAGTTGGTAGATTTCTTGCCGCTCACGGTTCAGTTTCTTGCTAAGGGTTATGTTGTAGGCAAGATTCCTGGAGGCTTTTTTAAAAGAGAGGGTAAGCCTTCGGATAGGGAAACCTTGATCTCTAGGTTGGTTGATAGGAGCTTAAGGCCGCTCTTTCCGACGGGGTTTTGCGATGAAGTGGCGATAGTATGTAACTTGTTATCCTACGATCCAAGTGGTCCTCCAGAGACTGTGGCTCTAATAGGGGCTGCCGCAGCTGTTGCGATTTCAGGGGTCCCCTTTGAAAGCACTGTTGCTGGAGCTAGGATTGGATATCATGCTGAGGAGAAGCGTTATATTCTCAATCCATCTGCGGATGATCTTAGTGTGAGTGCCTTAGACATGTTTTACGCTAGGACTGACACTTCAGTTCTTATGGTCGAATCTGAGGTTTCTGAGTTACCTGAAGACGTAATGTTGGGTGCGTTAAAGTTCGCTCATGAAAATTGTGAAAGTGTTATAGGGGCCATACGTGACTTTGCTAGTGACGTTGGAAGAACGAGTGGTGATTCTGGCTTTGTTCCTCACGACATAAGTGCTTTGATCTCTTCAATAGACAACAAGCGTGTTGAGGAATTTTCTGATGCATGTTCGGAAGTAAGTAAGAAGGTCAGGGTGCAAAAGCTAGAGGCTGCCAGGAGCGGGCTTTTTGCTGAATTGTCGGAGAAGTATTTTGCTGGCGGCAGTGGCGAGTACACTGAGCAGGATATACTTTTAGCTATCAAAACTTTTGAGAGAGACTTAATGCGCTCTAGGGTTTTGGATAGTGGAAAAAGGATCGATGGAAGGCGTTCTGATCAAATACGTAATATTGAGATTGAGATAGATTTGATTCAAAGGGCTCACGGTTCTGCGCTATTTACCAGAGGTGATACTCAGGCATTAGTTATTACTTCCTTGGGTACGCCGCAAGACGAGCAGATTGTGGATGGATTTGACGGTGATAAGAGGGAGAGATTTTTGTTACATTACAATTTCCCTCCATATGCTGTTGGGGAAGCTGCTGCGCTGCGCCCGCCAGGTAGGAGGGAGATAGGTCATGGAAAATTGGCATGGAGAGCTATTCATGCGGTTTTGCCATCGAAAACTGATTTTCCTTACACCATAAGAGTGGTTTCTGAGATTACGGAATCTGATGGGTCTTCTTCTATGGCTACAGTGTGTGGTGCATCGTTGGCTCTTATGGACACTGGGGTGCCGTTGAAAGCCTCTGTGGCTGGTATTGCTATGGGGCTTATTAAGGATGGTGATAAGTATATGATCTTGTCAGATATTCTTGGTGATGAAGATTGCCTTGGTGACATGGACTTTAAGGTTGCTGGTACCAGAGAAGGCATTACTGCGCTTCAGATGGATATGAAGATAAAGGGTATAGGGTTTGAGATTATAGAATCTGCCTTGTATCAGGCTAAAGAAGGTAGATTGCATATCATGGACAAGATGGAGGCTGTGATAAAGCAGTCTCGTGATGGGGTTCGCGAGAATGTTCCTAGGATGGAATCTATAGTTATAGACAAGAACAAAATAAAGAACGTCATAGGTAGTGGCGGCAAAAATATCAAAGGTATCTGCGAGAAAACTGGTGTAAAGATAGAGATTTCCCAGGAAGGTGTTGCCATGATATATGCTGTTGGCAAAGCAGCTATCGAAGAGGCTAAAAGTCTCATCTTGGGTATAGTATCTGAGCCTGAAGTTGGAAAGGTCTATAGTGGTGTAGTGAGCGAACTTGTAAAGCATGGAGCATTCATAACTTTTATGGGCTCTAGGAGAGGGTTCGTACATATAAGCGAGATAAAGAATGAGCATATAGAATCTGTTCATGACGTTCTCGCAGTTGGAGACAAAGTCAAGGTATTAGTCGTAGACGTTGATAGCAAGGATCATGTGCAGCTTTCCATTTATAGGGTGGATCAAGAAACCGGAGAGATTGTTGAGGGCATAGAACCATATGTGTCTCACCATAAGAGAGGAAATTTTTCCTCTTCTGATGCGGGGAGTGATAATTCAGCTTCTGGCTATAATAGTGATGGCGGCGTTGCTGCTTCTGGAGGAGCGAGAAGTGGGGCTCCTGCAGGTGGTGCTGCAAAAAGGCCTGATAGTAAGAGACGCGGAGCGATTGCTGGGGGCAATAGCAGATCTTCTCAGCCTCGTAGGCGTAGTAACCACACAGGTGGGGCTACATCGGCTCCTGCATCAGGTAACGGTGGGGCGCAGCAGCACAATACTACTAATGGTGGTAATAAGAAGTCTCCAAGGTTTTTCTAGGGCACCATGCCTTTTGGGGGTGGCAAGAGATCGGTGAGAGGGAATGCTGTTTCCTTCTCATCTGAATTGTTGTCAGAGGTCGCGCGGTTGTTAAGTGACAGGGTGGCCTTCTTGGTGCAGCCAAGCATGCGTGATGTGCTGGTGTTGGGTAGTAGGGATGGAAATGTGACGGCGCGTGTTCGTTCCTGCTTACCAGATGGATGTGTTATATACCAATGTGATGTCGCGTATTCTATAATCTGCACCACTCTTCAGTATGGGTATGGCATTGTCGTGAATGACGAGCACTTGCCTTTCAAAGACGAGAGTTTTGACTTTGTGGTTAGTAACCTGGTTCTCCATAATGTAACTGACCACTTGTCTGTGTTTCGCAAGACTTTTTCTATTTTGCGATGTGGAAGTGTATTTGTTGCCGCTCTTTTGGGTAGTAAAACTCTGTTGGGAATAAAGAAAGCGATGATAGCTGCAGATGGCGAGCGTATTGTTCCTAGAATCCAGTCTTTTAGTAGGGTGCATGATGTTATTGATTACATGCATTCGTGCGGTTTTGCAGACGTTGTTGCAGATATGAGTATTGTCGAAATGCAGTACAGAGATTTGTACCATTTATTCAGAGATATGAAAGATATTGGAGAGGAAAGTATCTTTTTGGAAAATGAATCGTTGTCTGAGTATGCAATTGGCAAAGCCTGGGACTCGTATAAAAAGTCTCTTTGCATGGAGTTAGCAGAAGTCGTTCCTGTGCAATTTGAGATTATTTTGGTAATGGGGAAAAAGAAGTAACATAGAATGATCACCGCTTCTTTTTGTTGCTGCTATTGTGCTTTTTCAAATCCTTGCCTTTAGAGGTAATGGGTAGTATTTAGATATTGCGCATTGTATTGTTTATTGGATGTATTGTGGATCAAGAATTAATAAGGAATTTTGCAATTATAGCCCATATAGACCATGGTAAGTCTACTTTAGCAGACAGATTGATAGAGGCCTGTAATGCCTTAGCCCAGAGGGATATGAAGGATCAGATTCTGGATTCCATGGATATAGAAAGAGAGCGTGGTATTACTATAAAGGCCCAAACTGTAAGATTGCAATACAGTGCTAATGATGGCAAAACCTATTGCTTAAACTTGGTTGATACACCGGGGCACGTTGATTTTTCGTATGAGGTAAGTAGGAGTTTAGCAGCGTGTGAGGGATCGCTGTTGGTGGTTGATAGTAGCCAAGGCGTTGAAGCGCAGACGTTGGCCAATGTTTATAAGGCAATAGATAATGACCACGAGATTATTACGGTACTAAATAAAATAGATTTAGCATCTTCTGATCCAGAACAAGTGAAGCAGCAAATAGAGTCGATTATAGGTCTTGATGCGAGCAGGGCGCTACTTGTCTCTGCGAAAACTGGCATTGGAATCCGCGATGTATTAGAAGCGATAGTTGAGAGATTGCCTGCTCCTGTAGGTGATTGTAATAAGCCATTGAAAGCGATATTGGTCGATAGTTGGTATGACACATATCTTGGAATTGTAATCTTAGTGCGTATTCATGATGGGGTACTTAGAAAGGGCACCAAGATTGCTATGCTCGCCACTGATACTGTCTACCAGGTTGATAATGTTGGTGTCTTTACCCCTTATAAAAAGATGGTAGATGAACTTCTCGTTGGTGAGATTGGATTTTTCACTGCGGGTATAAAGGAGCTTTCAGCCTGCAAGGTTGGGGACACCATAACTGAGGACGGCAACAGGTGTACTGAGGCCTTATCTGGATTTAGAACGGTGTGCCCAGTAGTATTTTGTAGTCTCTTTCCCGTGGATGCTGGGGACTTTGAACATCTTAGGGATGCTCTAGGAAAGCTGCAGCTTAACGATGCCAGTTTCACTTTTGATATGGAGAATTCTACGGCATTGGGATACGGGTTTAGATGTGGCTTTCTGGGTATGCTTCACTTAGAAGTTATACAAGAGAGGCTAGAGAGAGAATTTGACCTAGATCTAACCGCCACTGCTCCTAGTGTTGTGTATAGAGTAGCTGGAAAGAATGGTATCGTTACTGATATACATAATCCAAATGACCTTCCAGAAGCTCATGAGATTTTAAAAGTCGAAGAACCCTGGATCATGGCCACTATAATGGTCCCAGATCAGTATTTAGGTGCTATGCTTGCGCTGTGTAATGGGAAACGTGGGGAGAGGGTTGATTTATCTTATACTGGTAGTATGGCGCTCCTGCAATACAGGCTTCCATTGGCAGAAGTTGTATTTGATTTCTATGATAGATTGAAATCTTTGTCAAAGGGATATGCTAGCTTTGATTGGCATATGGATGAGTATAGAATTTCAGATATATCCAAGCTGACATTTTTAATAAATTCCGAACCTGTGGACGCACTTGCATGTATCATACATAAGTCTAAAGTGGAGTCGAGAGGAAGGGAAATTTGCGAAAGACTTAAAGATTTAATTCCTAGACAGCAGTATAAAATTGCAATACAGGCCGCTGTAGGATCGAAGATAGTTGCACGTGAAACTATTTCTCCTTATCGCAAGGATGTCACTGCAAAGGTTTATGGGCGCGATGTTACGAGAAAAATGAAACTCTTGGAGAAGCAGAAGAAAGGTAAGAAGCGTCTTAGAGCTATAGGAAATATAAATGTGCCACAGAGTGCTTTTATACAAGCATTAAAGGTAAAGGATTAAGTATTCAACCTAGTGTTGATTTTCCATGTCAGCTTTTAATTTAGATATAGCTAACAGATATATAAATATGGCTTTTTCAATATCTTAAAAGCGATAGTTAATCAAATTTATAAATATGTCCATTTCCTCATAACAGGCAGGTTTTGCATCATGGTATGTCTTGCGAAATACCATAAAAATTAAAAAATTAATAATTTAAGTTCCATAAAGCGCATAACTAGTATAAACAATAGGAACCTATATTGATTGAGTGAGAGGTGTTTTCATGAGTGGAAAAGGGGCCGTTGGTAGTAAGAAGTCTTCTAGATCATCAGGAATACAAGTTAGCGGGCTTCGACATACGGTAGAGGATGAGTCATGCATGGTTATTAGCAACGATATAAGAATGCTTTTGGACTCTGATAGGAGGTACATTAGAGTTGGGTCCGGCATAATTCTATTAACAATCATAGCGGCAAGTTCTGTAGTTGCTTTTTCAATATACAATTTGTACTTTCAGTTTCGCTTACAGGAAATGGGATTGAAGTCTGTTCCATACATAGCTTCCATAATCATAGTGTTGGCGATAAGTTCGGCTGCTGTCTGTGCTGTAGTTTACAATTCACCTCGTCTAGGGCGCATTAGGAGAGCATCAGAAGAAAATAGGAAATGGCTCATTAGTTGTAAGGAAGATATGGTAAGAAGTATGGTTGGCTCTATCGAGAGAAATGCAGATGTAATAAACGCAGGGAAGGAGGACATTAAAGGTATATATGCCGAGGAAGCAGCAATTGTTCGCAGGATAGAGGAATTGCGTAGCATTCATGAGTTATACAGCAAGGTTCACGAACTTAAAAAGATTAAAAGAGAAGCGATGGAGCGGTGTTTACATGAGGCTCATGAAGTTGTTGCTGCTATGAGAGACGACTTTAGCGCATCATCAGACTATTATGGGAAGTTACTTAATAATAAAAACACCATACGTGGTAACTTAAGAGAATCCATGGAGTTGGTTAGACGTAGTATCGCAAAATTAAATGCAGACAGGGCAGCTTTGACAGCAAAAAGGGAAGAATACAGGGCTGTGCTCGTGGATTTAGAGGTTGCAAGTGCTAAGGTCAACAGTTTACGGATTGAGAGGGGGGAAGACGCTGATCGTAGTCAACCGTCGTCCTCTGCTAAAATAGAGGAGAGAGAAGAGTATGAAGGGGCTTTGAAAGCCTATAATGATAAGAAAAAACTTTCGGATAAACTTTCCAAAGAAGTTGATGCAATGCAGTTGAGGGTTAGTGAATTAAAAAGAGATATAGATTTTTTAAATGATGACATTCGAGATATGAAGGCGGAGTTGGATGGTATCTCGGAGAAGATGGATAATGTGGAGAAATCCTTGACCGCAAGGGAAGCGAACTTTGGCGGCGCAATTGGGTTTAGAGACTCAATTTCTCAAGATCTCATGCTTGATCAGATAAA
>NZ_JAWLNY010000005.1:0-31776 GCF_036903315.1 Anaplasma bovis
ATCCAGAAGCAAGACGAAGAAACTTCTCGCTATCCACGCTTTTGCCGCGGCGTACACTAGTAACAACATTTTTTTTGCTTGCAGAGTTTTTACTCTTCTTGCAACTTGTCCGCTTTTTAGCCTTAGTGCGAAGAGAGCTACTGTCAGCACTTTTACTTAGAGCACCTTTCTCTACATAGCTACTGCCAATTGTCCAACTTACCGACGAGAATCCAGAAGCAAGACGAAGAAACTTCTCGCTATCCACGCTTTTGCCGCGGCGTACACTAGCAATACCTTTTTTACTTACGGAGCCTCTATCATTCTCGCACCACGCATGTAATGAACACGATGGAACGACATCCAGGTAGATAAGCGGCCTGGCAACAGGGGGCAACCCTATAAAATCTCCATAAGAAACTCCTCGTCTATGCTCTGTACGAGAAGTGCAAGTGAAACGGTATAAGAAACCACCAGGCCGAGGAACATCATTACCCAACATAACTGATACCAATACAACTATAAGAATTGCGGGTGATCATATTTTTAACATCACGTACGATCTCCCGATAAAGTTCGACTTCTCTAAAACGATAACCCATCACACCTTTTTCTAACTCTGACAGATTTTTCAAGGCAGCGAGAACACCAGAAATCTGCACAAGATCTCCGAGATTGAAGAAGGTATCAAAGATACCTCCACTACTCCTTTGTCCTCCTACTTTCGCCATGAATCGATCCACCTCCAACGTTCACACACCACGAAGCAAACTATGTCCTACAAGCGATAAACGCAGCTCGAGTCACATACGAAACACAAGCAGCCTCACACACTATTGCATGAGTAAGTACAGTAGCTGCAGCTCTTGCTTCACCAATATTGCCTGAAACATACTCGGAGTATTCCTTGGGCTTACTAGGCTGCTTCATCATATCAGGAGAAGAATATCCCTCCCCACTGCTTTGCACGACACTTCCATTCCCAATACTTGCAGGTATCCTACTTGTCTCGCAGCTTATCGGCTTTACAACAGCAATAGCAGGAGAGCTACTACCCATGCCTTCACTGCTGCACACACTAGTAATGTACTTTTTACTTACAGGTATCTTGCTGCCCTTCCAGTTTACGGGACGCCTCACACCAGTAACGCGAGATGAGCCACCGTCACCACTTTCGTTGATGCGCACGGCAGCATCAACCTTTTTGCTTACAGGTATCCTACTACCCTCGGAATTCGCCGGCCTTCCAACACTAACAATAGGAGAGATACTACCCACACTAGCAACACCCTTTCTACTTACAGAGCTCTCACCACTCTTAGCGCTAAGAGAGCTAATGTCTGCTCTTTTATTGCGGCACCCATTAGTAGAATCTTTTTTTGCCAAGCTACTACCAGTCATCCAGCTCTCCGACGACCATCCAGAAGCAAGACGAAGAAACCACTTCCCATCGGCGGTTTTGCCACGATGTATGTCAGTTTTACAGCAATACGGAGAGAATTCACTACCTACACCACTTTTCCCGTGGCGCACACTAGCAGTAGCTTTTTCACTTACAAAGCTCTCACCGCTCTTGGAATTCGCAGGCTTTGCAACAGGAGACTCCCCCACGAAATCTGATGCAAAACAATCTGCCGTGACAAACACAGCCCCTGGATTAGACCATGAAGTACTAGGACTACTCTCCTTGTGAGAAACAAAATGAAACATGATATGTTACCTATACAACCGTAAGAATCGCGGGTGATCGCATTTTCAACGCTACGTACGACCTCCCAATTAAGCTCAGCTCCTCTGAAACGAGAACCCATCACACCTTTTTCCAACTTTGGTAGCCGCACAGCAGCAAGAGCACCAAGATTCCTGAGATTGAAGAAGGCGTCGAAAACGCCACCATCAATTTCCCGTTCTCCTGCCTCTATCATAAACTTCATCTACCTCCAAAGCCTGTACAGCCACGAAGCGAGCTATAACCTCCCATCGATAGCACGACTTATGTGCGAAACTAATGGCTCTCCATCAGCAGCATTGTGATGCCACCAGTTGTCTACCTTCACATCAAGAGCAAGTACAGAACTCACATCTGCCTCCTTTTGCTTAAGAATCGGAAGCAATGCTGGAGCATCTACCGTACCTTCTAAGCTTCTCGTGCACACAGATGGAGCGACCATCTCCTTAACAACAGCTTCGTCATGGCACACACCACTCTTGACGCTTTCGCTTACACAGCTCTCACTATCCTTTAAGCTTATATGCGGAGGGCATACAACATCCTCCAAGGGAGCTACAACCTCTCTGGGAGAAAGATTTCGAGAAAACTCCCAGCTATACATTGTCCTGCAAGAACGAAGAGCGTTACGGAGATGAGAAACAACACCGAAACGGATAACGGCACTTAACATAAACCAATACCAATACAGCCGAAAGAAGTGTAGGTGAAAAAGCGCAAGAAGCCCGGCCGAATACGGCGACGACTAATGTAAAGGCCTATGGAATCTAGAACCAACGTCACACACACATATACATCCTACACAGCGAGGTGAAAATTTGCAACCTTTATTTGTGCATGTGCCTTGCTATAGCCTTTATTTGTATGTGCACCTTATTTTAGCTGCTGTATCATCCTACTACATGGGTTATTAGCAAAATAAGGTGACTTTTTATGATGGTAGGGCAGTTTTGTTGTATTCAAGTGCCACAAGATATATCTCTGAAGATTCAGACCTGCTAGACTTGGGTTTGCAGTATTCTGTCTTGCGAAAATACTGCTTTAATGACGACCTGAATTCCTGCTCATACTCTCCCTGGAGTATTTTGGTTATAAATACTCCCCCGGGTTTTAGATACTCTACAGCGACGTCCCTAGCCATCTCACATAAGTTTATTATGTTCATATGGTCTACTTCTCTGTGCCCACATGCTTTAGGCGCCATATCTGACAGCACTACATCAAACTTGGCACCACCAAGTCTTTCATGTAACTCTTCTTCCCTTATATCACATTTTATAAAGGTGACACCTTGCATAGGTGCCATTTCCTGCATATCTACCGCAGTAACCTCATTTATTCCATGTTCAAGCACTACCTGTGACCACCCACCTGGATATGCACCGAGGTCTAAGACGGAAATACCGCGTTTCAATATTTTGAATTTGCTATTTATCTCAAGGAGCTTATAAGCCGACCTAGACCTATATCCATCTTTTTTTGCAAGCTTAACAAACTTGTCATTCAATTGGCGATGCAGCCATCGTGTAGAAGAAATGCGACGCCCTTTTGCAGTTTTAACGTTAGTAACTATATGACTACCCATTAACTTGATAACAGCATACGCCATTGTATGTTTTCTCTCGATTATAGTGAAGTTTATTTATAGGGTAGAGGGAGTTTCATGCAGACTGTTCACCTCCCTTTTTTAAGGCATTATGGGCGTGCATGTAAATCTAACATGCTGATACTGGAGAGATGTTGACACTGCTGATTATATGATTTACGATGGCGGGCTTTCGGGGTGTGGCGTAGCTTGGTAGCGCACTTGGTTTGGGACCAAGGGGTCGGGAGTTCAAATCTCTCCACCCCGACCATATAGTTCACATAGCATTCTGTGAAAAGCACGGAGTTGTGTGGGTTTTTCTTGTAGGTAGTGAGGTGGAAATGCCTCTTGCTATGGCGATAAAAGAGTCAAGGTGAAAATTTTATAGTTATGCTCCTTAGTGTTTGGGGGCAAAAGAACCCCTATGCGGAGCAATATAAAGCCTGTCATGTCTCCTGTTCATCTGCTACGAAGACAAAAGAGCCAGGGGGGAGAAATTTTATAGTTATACTCCCATAGTATTGGGTTTTAGGGTAAAGAACCCTTACATAGGGCAATATAACCTGTCGCATCCCTTATCCATAGCATAATGCCCTTTCTAATCTCTGGTATTACTTGCACAAGAGATATACACTTATCAGTGAGCAAAGGTGTCACAGTTAGGGTTATAAGAGTTTCACTTTTGTTTCAAGGTTATTGACCCTTTCCAAAAGGACATTGTCAAAGTAGCTCCCTAGGTCATCAATCATTTTCAATGCCTTATCGAAATCACGCTGCAGTTGCAGTTCTGTGTCCTCTAACATGGCGGAAAAAGAAGCAAAAAATTCATTTTCTTTGTCACTCACTGCTTTTGAGACGATATCGCATTTTTTTTCAAGAGTTTTGGCACTCTCAAGCGCCCATCCTTTCGGAAATGATACACTGGGCACATTTTTTCTCAGAATAGCAGCACTTTTAAGTGCTAGGTCCATGGGGAACAATATACGCGATATATTTCTTTCTAGAGTATTTGTCTTTCTTGGTACTAAAGCTCTAGAATCCGAGGTCGGACAAGAGGAACACTCTAACTTCGAAGACGCATGTGTTATATTCAGTAGATAACATACCAATACTACGGCCACGTAGCAAAAGGCTGCTACCCAAAAGACGACATAATTCATAGTATTTCTACAGGCAACACAACATATTAAGATTTTAAATAATTTCTAGATAAAAAACAACACAGGCAGTAAATAGAGTGGCAAAAATGCCCCCTTAACAACAGTAATGTCTGCGTATGACATCTATGATTATAATTTCTAAAGAGGAGCACGGTGCTTTCCTCCCGCAAATTGGATGCTTTGTGCTACAGAAGCCCTAATGCAGGTGGTAGAAGTGAAAGACGACTTTGATAGCTATGGGCACGTTATTCCTGGATGAGATTGCTTTAAATGGCACTGTGGCTCGGAACAACACAATGCGTAGCACAGGGAAAGGCGTTTACCCATATGTTCGCACTATTTCACCTTTTTAAACCCAATGGTTTTGCTGGATTATATCCCGCCAGGATCGCAGGCATTTTTTTTGTGCAGCAATGGTGGATTCAAACGAATCTGACACTTGTGTGGAACATAAAGCCTCCTACAGAGGCGTACAACACATCATTCCATCTTTCAAATTAATGGTTTGGTGGGATGATGTCCCCACTGAGATTGCAGGTATTTTGATTACGTGTAGCCATAATTATGTGAAGCTATGGTGTATTCAAGTAAATCTGATACTTGTGTGGAACATAAAGCCTTGTACAGAGGCGTATAACACATCATTCCATCTTTCAAATTTAATGGCTTGGTTGGATGATGCTCCCACTGAGATTGCAGGTATTTTGATTACGTGTAGCCATAATTATGTGAAGCTATGGTGTATTCAAGTAAATCTGATACTTGTGTGGAACATAAAGCCTCCTACAGAGGCGTACAACACAGTATTTCACCTTAAAATTCAATGGTTGCGCCTGATTATATCACGCCTTTAAAACTCAATAGCTGTGCTGGATGAGGCATCCTATCTATCAGGAGTGCAGGTAGTAACCTGTTTGCTAATAGCCAGATCAACTAGCGCTGTATGTGGGGATGGGCACTTAACGTTGCTCTTGTTTGTGCACGAGAGCATATCTTCCTCTTCGATATTGCATTCAGGTTCTATATCTGAACCTTTTGAATATATAGACGCAAAAGTTACTAATGAGGCAAGGACCCCGAAAGCGAAAACCCCTTTATGCGGCAGCTCCGTGTGTTGCACCACTTCCTGCTGGTATAGCGTGCGACAATAATACAAAGAGGCTATTCTCATACACCACCTAAGTATTGTAAAAAAACCGCTTATCATAGCCTACAACACGCTTTATGACCCCAACAGATTTCTAGCAGTCGCCTAACAGCGCAACGTGAGCACACTCAGTTACTGAGGGCTGCAGTCATATACCTACTCAAAATGCCAAAAACAGCACTGTGGCTACGCACCACTTCTAGATAGCACGTAACCACATATGGAAGACAGAGCCTTGCTTATAGCCCCATACCTCCATGTGCCTGCTGCCACATGTTAAGGTACGCCTGGTACATGTATGCGTTGTCGTCTGGTTGTTTTAGCAGCTTGCCATAGTCGTAGCGCTCCATCATATCGCACATGATACACCCTTGACATGTCGCAGATTCCACAGAGGTACTGGGTCCAGACCTAGGGGTCCCACTTGCACCACCTCTCACAGCTTTTATACGACTGCTTCTAGTGGATCCTAGGGAAGATTTCCCTCTCTGCAGGTCGCCAGATGTAGGTTTAACTGCGCGTGGCGAACTTATCTCTTCTTTTGAAATAGCATATGTCTCGAGCCTCTTCTGCGGGACCGATTCAGATGTAGCGTGCTGGTGTAAGGACGTATCTACACCTTGAGTAACAACTCCCGCAACAGGTTTCATAGTTTCTTGTAATATGCTGTTTTTTGCGGCAAGTATTGCCTTTGATATGACCTTCTTTGAAGCGGTGCTACGAGGAGCCAACAATTCTTGTTGCTCTAACTTCCCTTGTTGTACGTCACGTACATACACCTTAGCCGCTTGGGCAGCAGGCTCAGAAAGCCTAATAAGTTGAGCCTCCACAGGAGCAAGAGATGATCCTTCGTACTCGATATTTAAGCGAGCGCGACCCGCAGCTGCTGATTTTTTTGTACGTCGCTTATCACACGTACACGGTTTCACTGAACCACTATCTATCGATGATGCGCTACTTACAGCTGGAGTAGCACCTGCTAGAGACCTTCGTGCAGCAGAGCTATGTCCTCTTTCTCTATCCTCCCACGTCGAAACTGCAACCGCTACAGCCAAGAACGCAAGAGAGATTACTGTAATAAAGCCTATAAGGCGCACAAAGCCCGTAGACCCAAAGCCCAAAAGGGACCAAAAGCCACTATTTCCACGCTCAATTCGATTTTCACAAGCACCTGCCCTTATATATGCCTCTCTGCTGTAATACAGAGCAACTGCAGCCATGGCAGGCACAACATGAGTGGCTAGCAGTCTCTTTGCCCTTCTAAGAGGTGAGCTGCCGTTATGCGCACAATTTCTATCGTTAACCATGATAATCCATAAGTAACACAACATTTTGCAATATTAATATATCCCTAACGATATACAAATAAAAATTGCGTGAATAACTGGTTGAACAAGCCCAAATCCAGATTGTAATGGGAAGTATCCTATATAAAGCACTACATAAAGATTAATGTAGAAGTGGTTGAAGATCATAAGGACTCCCATATATTAAACTTTGTTTTTGTGGGCTGTACATCTGGTTTGAGGTCGAGAGATCGGGAGTTTTAGATCTCCTTACTCCGTCACATGCAGCAGTATGTAAGAAGCATGTGGTTTGAGGGAGTATTTTGGTGGAGAGCAAGAGTTAGGAATGCTTTGTGCTAGAGAGATAAGAAAGCTAAATAGCAAATAGAAATGTACACATAGTTGGAATGCCCTTGCAGCTACAGTTTACTGCTAAGACACTATACTTAACTTAGAGAAGCCATAGAGCAATGTGACCTTGTATACTACTCTGCTTAGGTACTGTGATTCAGATCTACTCTATACTTTCATACTTAGAGAAGCTACAGAAAAGAAGGCTTTTGGGTTGCACTGTTTGCAAACCAAAACTTGGTGCTTTAGGTACAATGAGAATGGAAGGTTATGGAACTTCCATGAGTAAGTACCACTAATGGTACGTGTATCAAGTTCGTGTTACTTAGTACGGCTACAGTACAGTTCTTTATTGAAACATATGTATACAGGTAATTCTGGGTTACAAAGGATTATGGTGGCCAACCCCAGGAATTAAGAGGGCATATTGTGCGGTACAACAGGTGCAGCGTATAAACGTTAGAAGATATGCTTTTTGCAGTTTTGGCCTTGCGTAGCTGAACTAAGTGAGCTACTAGGTTACATCAGAAAGATTGTAGCCAACCCCAAGAATATCAAAAACGACAATATATCGCTTGCGGCGCATACTATTATGGAAGACGATACTGCTGGGTCAGCACCCATAAAATTTAGAAGTATGGGAACAGCGGCGCCAGAGAGCGTAGCTATTGAAAAGGTAGTGATCATTGATATCGCAAAAAGTACTTCTATTGAAACATCATGAAATCTTACAACCACCGCTATGGAGGCTATGGCAGCCAATACTGCACCATTAATCATGCCTATACACAACTCCTTGAACAATAGCCTTCGGGAATTCCTGTACGTTAACTGCTTTGTAGCTAATGCGCGTATGGTAACAGTTAAGGCCTGTAGCCCGGAATTACCACTCATAGATGCTATCATTGGCATTATTACAGACAGCGCGATAAAGCTCTTTATCGTATCGCTGAACAAACCTATCACCAAGGAGCTCACAGTGGAAGTTAGCAGGTTTACCAATAACCACGGCAGCCTCTTGGTAACTGTTTCTATTATCGGCGAACTTATATCCCCATCGGATACCATTCCCAAGTGTAGTACGTCTTCTCCAGCTTCTTCATGCACAACATCTATTATGTCGCACACCAACACCGCGCCTATAACACGACCTTCTTTATCCACTACAGGTGCAGAAAGTATTGAATACTTTCTGAATATCTCGGAAACCTCCTCCTGGTTAGCAGTTAGGGGAATAACCTTTACGTCAGTGTCCATAACAGTACTTATCAGACACTCTCTGTTCGAAAGTATTATATCTTCTGCAGATAAAACACCTATGGGCTGGAGTTTTGGATTCGTTACAAATATTTCATGTAGTCGTCTCTCATGCCTAGCATTCGCACGTAGAAAATTCTCCAACTGTCCGATACTCCAATATTCTGGAACGACCGTTATATCTTTGTGCATCAACCTTCCGGCACTTTTTTCTGGGTACGAGAAAAGCTCGGTAATCAGCATGCTCAATTCTTCGGGTAGTAGCGCCAATATGCGCTCTTGTTGTTCGGAATCTAAATCCTCTACCACTATCATCACATCTTCGCTATCGAGATTTGTGAGTAGAGAAGCTACCTTTTCTATTCCTAGAGCACTAACTATCTCTCTGCGCAATCCCGGCACTAGATGCACCAATACCTCTGACATCAAGTCGTCTGGTATATGTTTAAGAAGTCCCTTTCTATGAACAGTACCTGAAGCCAGCAAGAAAGATGCTAACTGCACTCCATCTGCCTGCTCTGCTATGGCTTTTACTTCGTCTGTGCGTCCTTCATCTATGGCACTTACCAGAAGATCACTAGTATACTCATCCAGCGAATGGTAAGACATAGCGCACAGGTGTAACTACAGATACAGGTAGGTACACGTAACACACTTTTTGTGCCTTGTACACAGCAAATTTAGCATCTACTTCAGGTCAAACGCGTGCATAAGCAAATATGGCATACATGTGTTACTTTTGAGACGAGCCATGAGCACTTAGTGCCTATACTGTTACCTAATACGTTGATGATGGATTCTTGGGCCAATATAGCAATATTTGGGCATGAGGTAAGCATTGACTTGTAGAAAATAGGTTGTAGTATCTTATGGCGGTGATGCCCTTATGGCGGAATGGTAGACGCGGTAGACTCAAAATCTACTACCCGTGAGGGTGTGCTGGTTCGAGTCCGGCTAAGGGCACGTTGTGCTGTCTTGTTGGTGAGATTTATCAAAAGTACTTCTTCAATTTGGGTGTAAAATGGTTGTAAAAGGGAAGGGTGTTGTTAAGGAGCGTAAAGGGCGCAATCATAGCAATGTTGGTGAAGTTGTTAGAGTAATGTCCGCGGTTGTAGACGTTGAGTTTAGTCAGGGAGATGTTCCTGAGATCTTGTTTGCTCTTGAGAGTGAAGGGGAGTATCAAGGCAAGAAATTAGTGCTCGAAGTTGCGCAGCATTTGGGTGATGGAGTAGTTAGATGCATTGCGATGGGTAGCACAAGTAATGTGTCTAGAGGCGATAAGTTCGTGGATACTGGCTCTCAGATAAGTGTTCCCGTTGGTAGAGGTACTTTAGGAAGAGTATTTGATGTTTTGGGGAAGGTTATAGACGGAGCTCCCGACGTTGAAGGCTGTGAAATACGTCCTATACACGCTCCAGCTCCGGCGTTGTCAGAACAAAAAGTTGCTACAGAAATACTTGTCACTGGGATCAAGGTCATAGATTTATTAGCGCCCTACTTGAAAGGCGGAAAGGTTGGTCTATTCGGAGGAGCGGGCGTAGGGAAGACAGTTCTGATAATGGAATTGATAAGCAACATAGCTAGGGTTCACAAGGGTTTTTCCGTATTTGCAGGAGTAGGGGAAAGGACGCGTGAGGGTAATGACCTCTACAGGGAAATGATAGAGTCTGGGGTTATCAATATCGAAGAACGCGATAAGTCTCAGGCAGTTCTGGTATACGGGCAGATGAATGAACCTCCTGGAGCTAGAATGAGGGTAGCTCTTAGTGCTTTGACAATGGCTGAGTATTTTAGAGATACAGAGGGCCAAGATGTCCTGCTGTTCATAGACAATGTATTCAGATTTACGCAATCCGGTTCTGAGGTTTCGGCTATTCTAGGACGTATGCCGTCTGCAGTTGGATATCAGCCAACTCTTTCTTCAGAAATGGGTATGATGCAAGAGAGGATAACTTCCACTCATAAGGGCTCTATAACCTCTGTACAGGCTATCTACGTTCCTGCGGATGATTTGACGGATCCTGCGCCGGCTACTTCGTTTTCGCATCTTGACTCCACTACGGTTCTTTCTAGACAAATTTCAGAATTGGGAATTTACCCTGCAGTGGATCCATTGGACTCTACATCTCAGGCGTTGACTGAGGAAATTGTTGGTACTGAGCACTATCAGGTTGCCAAAGAGGTGAAGCGTATCTTGCAGACTTACAAATCTCTTCAGGATATCATTGCAATTCTTGGAATGGATGAATTATCACAAGAAGATAAGCTTCTTGTTGCAAGAGCCAGGAAGATTCAGAGATTTTTGTCGCAGCCTTTCCATGTTGCTGAGGTATTCACGGGCAATCCTGGGTGTTTTGTTTCGCTAGAAGATACAGTTCGCGGATTTAAAGAGCTTGTTGAGGGTAAGTACGATGATATACCAGAGGCAGCTTTTTACATGGTTGGTGGTATTGATGGTGTAATCGAGAAAGCGAAGAAAATGTAGGTATGCGGATCGTGTTGAGATTGAGATGTGAGAGGTTGTCCGATGTTTAGCGTAGATTTCCTTTCCCCTAGCAGAAAGGTAAGTTTTTCCGATATTGTATCATTGTCTGCAAGGACAGATAAGGGCGCTTTCATGATAATGGCCAATCATGAAGAAGCTGTCATGAGGCTTCTGTCTGAGGTTGTTGAAGTGAAGAATACTAAAGGGGACACCACATTTGTTAACGTTTCTAATGCGATTCTTAGTGTGAAAAACAACGATTGTGTTGTGTTTACCGATGATGTTTCTCTCGAGGGAGAAGGTTTAGAGGGAAAGTAAACGTATGGTGCAGGTTTAAGGTGAAGATATTTTTAGATACTGTTGATGTTGATAGTATATCCGCTTTGTGTAGTACGGGCATAGTGGATGGGATTACGACTAACCCGCTTTTGTTATCAAAATCGGATAAGCAGTACAAAGAGCTTCTTGTGAAGATATGCGAATTGGTTCGTGGACCTGTGAGCATTGAGGTGGTTTCCACAGATACAGATGGCATGGTGGAAGAGGGTCTCAGATTTGCTGAAATTGCCGACAATGTAGTGGTAAAGCTACCTATGACTTTTGAAGGAATAAGTGCTTGTTCTATTCTCACTAACACACATAAGATCAAGGTAAATGTTACGCTGTGTTTTTCTGCGGCTCAGGCGCTCATAGCTGCGAAGGCTGGTGCGTTTTTTATTTCTCCATTTATGGGAAGGGTGGACGATATAGGTGGCAGTGGAGTTTCTCTCATAGAAGATATACGATGCATATATTCCAGGCACAACTTTAAGACGCAAATTCTGGCAGCCTCAGTGAGAAGTAGCAAGCACGTGGTGGATGCGGCAAAGGCTGGTGCGGATGTGGCTACTGTTCCTATTGCTGTATTCAAGCAGCTGTTCACTCATCCGATGACAGATAGGGGTTTGGGTGAGTTTTTAAACGCATGGAAAGCAGCAGGCAAGAGCATATAAGGATGAGATTTTTCTTCTGAAATAAAGCTAACTGTTATACACCTAGATTGGTTTATGGTTTTTCGTTTGTTGCCATGGGGAAGTTAACGAAGTTACTCAAGGTTGCTGATATAAGCGATGAGGATTTGAGTTGCATACTGGATATTGCTAAGCACTACATGCATACTGAGAATGCTAAACGTGTGCTAGAAGGCAAGGTGGTAGCTAACCTTTTTTTTGAAAATTCAACTAGAACTTTGTTAGCATTTGAAATAGCAGAAAAGGCTCTAGGCGCGGTATCTGTTACGCTTAATGTGGATAGTTCTTCTATTAGTAAGGGAGAGAGCGTTACGGACACCATATCTACTATGGGCGCTATGGGAGTGGACATGTTTGTGATACGATCTGGAATAAGTGGCATGATAGAGAGCGCCATAAACGCCGTAGGTGATGGTAAGTGTGTAGTAAATGCTGGAGACGGCCTGCATGAACACCCTACACAGGCTATCACGGACTATGCCACAATATGCGACATAATCGGTAGCAGTAATATTTCCGGGTTAAAAGTCACAATATGTGGTGATGTGTTTCATAGTAGGGTAGCCAGATCCAATATCAGATTGCTTTCCAGGTTTGGTGCGGTGATAACGGTTGTTGTTCCTCCTGGCTATACAGCCTCAGCACAATTGAATGGTGTATCAAGTGTGGTTTGTAGTATAGAAGAAGGCATAAAAGACGCAGATGTTATAATGTTACTAAGGATGCAAAAGGAGAGAATAGAAGGGGATTTTATATCTGAGAAGGAATATTCTAAGTACTACATATTGGATAAGAAGCGACTATCTTGTGCAAAGGATAAAGTCATAGTTATGCATCCGGGCCCTGTTAATCGTGGGATTGAAATATCTGATGAGGTTGCGGCCTCCAGTTGTTCGGCAATTTTGCTGCAGGTAAAAGTAGGAGCTGCTATTAGAAAAGCGATTTTACACCACATGCTAGTATGAGGTACATGGCTGTAGTCGAATACGATGGCACCTTTTTCAAGGGATGGCAGCGTCAAAAGGGTTGTGACGGGAAGCGGTCGGTTCAGGAAACTATTGAGGGCGCTATATACAGTCTATCGCAGCAAAATGTACAAGTTGTAGCGGCAGGCAGAACAGATGCTGGAGTGCATGCTGTGGGGCAGGTCATACACTTTGATTTGCGTACAAATTTGCAGGATCACGTCATAAAGGGGGCATTAAATCATTATCTGAGAGAAGAGCAGGTTTCTATATTATCCTTGGGTAAGGTGGATGATGAATTTCATGCAAGATTTTCTGCCAAGAAGCGTCATTATAGGTACAAAATCTCAAATAGGGATGCGCCACTTTGCATATATCGCCTAAGAATGTGGCATATACCGCAAAAACTTGATACTGAGCGTATGAAAGAGGCCGCTTCTTATATGCTGGGGAATAAAGATTTCGCAAGTTTTCGAGGAAAGTACTGTCAAGCCAAGCAATCTGTTAAGACCCTTGATGCAATAAACATCATACAGGAAAATACTGACATCAATATCGATGTTTCTGCACAGTCATTTTTACATAACCAGGTTCGAATCATAACAGGTACTTTGGTACAGTGTGGAAGAGGTTTGTTTAGTCCCATACACATAAAAGAGATTTTAGAAAAGAAAGACAGAGCCGCTGCTGGCATCACTGCACCTCCATATGGGTTATACCTTATGCGAGTTGACTACTAGGGGATGTGCCATCGGAGCCAGGTATAGAATTTGCTGCAGAGGAAAATAGCCATGAAACTAGAGGAAGAATTTTAGATAAAGGGCATGTGAAAAGAGCAATAATTTCCTCTGATTGCAGAACTAGGACCAGAGCTATTTGAAGAAAGGTGCATACAAAAGGAGAAATGATATCTCCTAAGGATAGGCATAGTTACCCATAATATTTGTATCATTCCGTGTCTTACTATGGTCAGGTTTAGGGCGAAAAGAGTGAGAGATCGTTACTTGCTGATATAAGTGCGCAATAACATCTCACGCTGCTAGAGTGTATAGAACGAAAGGGCTCTTATATATCATTCGAGTACTTCAATTGCCTTAGATGCCCATATTTATGAGAGCAAGGTATAAGTACCATTACCTAGACCATCTTTTACAGGAAGGCGCATAGAATTTGCTGCCAGAGAAAAATAGCCACGAAACTAGAGGAAAAACTTAGGAGAGAGCGCAAGCAAGAAGGAGCAAGAGCTGCATGCCCGGTAGGGAGAACTATGGTTTCTTGAAGACGTTACCCACCCTTCTCCATACTCCATCATGTATGCCAGTGGTTGTTGTATGTGGACCAGAAGGCTCACGTAGGCGCTGCTTCTCTGTTGTCAGTCGCTCAACGCGAACTACTCGTTCAGTGTTAGTATCCAAGATCAATTTCAAGGTGTCACAGGTGTAGCTACGTATCACACCAGAAGCTGCGGTATATACCGAACATGAAGGATACAACCATAGTACCTCATTATCACCGCTCTCTTCTTCGATCACAGGAGGCCCGAGCAACTCTAAAACTTCTGAAGTCTTGTTGCCAACTTTAACAGATTCCCAAAGCTTTTTTCCTGTCGCAGGATATCCATGATGTTGTACATGAGAGACGATACAACCACATAGTAGGAACAGAGCAAAACACGCTGCAAAAAAGCCTGACCGCATATACAAAACACCGAAAGAGGCGACTAGCAGGATAACACAACACCTCCCTAAGTGTCAATCACTCACCTAAGTTTTACAGTTTTCTCTTTCCTGCATTTCTGTATCGGAGAAGAGAGAAGTGATATACTTAAAGTAATACCTTAGGTATCTACACATCAATAGCTCTAATCGGTGAGATGACCACTTTTCTCTAGAGAATTTTTTATCAGTGTAATGGTATTTTCTATACCGTAAACTTTGACAAATGATCCAAATCTAGGTCCATCACTTTGGCCAAGTAATACCTCATACAACATCTTAAACCATTCCCGCAAGTTACTGGAAAAGTACTTTTTTCCTACTGCAAATACCTCATTTTGTATACCATCAGAAGATACATCGTCATGCATTGAATGTAATACATTTATAAGATCTAATAACGCATCAGCTTCATGTTCAGATGGAGTCCTATACGATCTATGCGGCAAGATAAACGTCTTATAGTAAGAGACAGCACAGTGTACCAGCTTGCTAATAACCTCGTTAGATTCCTCGCCTACGAGCGAACTCCTATACTTCTTGAGTAATTTCCATAGCATTTCAGTGTCTTCTGCATTGCATGCAGAAGCTATGTTGATTAAGAGGGAAAAACTCAATCCATGTAGGGTAATTTCGGGAACATTGCCGTTATGAATATGCCATACTGGATTGTCCATACTACTGTTAGCATTGTAGTCACGCACTAAAGAGAAGTAATCATCGACAAATTTAGGTACTACGTCCAAACACAGGCGCTTAGCACGCTTTGGATTTTGAAACATGTACAGAGCAAGGCTCTCATAAGGTGCACAGGAAAGCCACTCATCTACTGATAGCCCATTACCCTTGGATTTGGATATCTTCTTTCCCTCTCTATCTAGAAATAGTTCATAAGGGAATAAAATTGGCTCCTTGCCACCCAATAGTCTGCATATTTCTGATGCTGGCTTTGCAGAAGGTGTCAGGTCCTTCCCATGTGATTCATACTGCACTCCAAATGCGGCCCATCTCATTCCCCAATCTGCCTTCCATTGAAGCTTACAGTGTCCTCCTGTCACCGGCACTTCCACTAAAGAACCGTCGTCGGGGTCACGATACGATACGGTACCTCTATCGACGTGTGTCTCGACTATAGGCACTTGCAAGACGCGCTTAGTTTTTGGACACAGAGGTAAAAAGGGGCTATAAGTTTGCTGTCGTTCCTCACCCAAAGTGGGCAAAAGAATGCGTATACTATCTTCGTAAGATTTCAACAATCTCAGTAATACTTCGTCATATCTTCCTGATCTATAGCATTCTGTTGAGCTCATGAATTCGTATTCAAACTCAAATCTGTCTAGAAACGTACAGAATCTATTGTTCATGTGATGCCCATAACTTTCATGGGTACCAAAGGGATCTGGGATAGAGGTCAGTAGCTTTCCTAAGTGCTTTGAAACCATCTCACCATTTGGAATATTGTCAGGAACTTTTCGCAGTCCGTCCATATCGTCGGAAAACGCTAATATTCTAGGCTTTGTTTTGGGAGATATTTTTTTTATAGCGTTTGCAACAAATACCGTTCTAAGTACTTCCCCAAAAGTCCCTATATGCGGAAGACCAGAAGGACCATAACCCGTGGCTAGTATAACCTCACCGCCTTCACCGAAAGTTTGTAAAATCTTTTCAGCCTCAACAAAAGGCCAAGAAATAAGCTCAGGCATTGGCTACAACAAAAACTATCTGCAGGCTTACATTACACCACAATACTCAAGTACACAAGGCCTAGCGATGCAAAGAGGCCTCTCTGAGTATCGTGTTTGACGCAGCACTCCTCTCATGTATTTATAACTCTACATGTTTGAGGCATATACAATTTTCTACCTGGATTGCCCATAGGATTTCTGCAGATGAAAGCGGATTTTCCTGTGGAAGTGTGTGGATTTGATACAAAGGTTTTGTCCATTTTAGTCTACTGCTCTGATGTTATGTAGGTGATGGACTGCTTCGTTTATAGATGCTGTGAAAAGCTTTAGTCGCTAAAGATTATAGAGTTCAAACTTGATAGAAGAAGAGCCAATTTGCAGGAGAGAAGCCGTATAGAAGGGGAAGACCTAACGAAGAAACTAAGTCTGCTAAAGCTAAGTTTACCGTGAGCTCGAGCTCTCCTTGGCTGATGCTTTCTTCTCTAAGGCAATACCTTTGCGCTCACAAAGGAGCACGTTACTCCACATATTCAGGTGGGTATACACGCTCATCTTCAGCGTCACTTCCTACAAGCAGAGAATCATCTGCAGTAAGTCTGGCGCTTACATAAGAGTCTACTACCCTTGTCAACTCTTCAACATGGTCACGAAAGAAATGATCCGCTTTTTCAATGACATGATACTGCATGTATTTACTCTTTATCGATGCACTCAGCCTGGCAGCTAACTGCGATACAGCCGCTTCTTCAGCTATGCTGTCATTATCTCCTTGAATAATCAGCCCTGGCACTGGGCATGGCGATAAGAAGGAAAAGTCATATCTGTTAGCGGGAGGAGACACGACAACGAATCCCTCAACTTCCGGGCGACGCATCATTAACTGCATGGCAACCCATGCTCCAAAAGAAAATCCGGCAACCCAAAACGGAGAAGTTGAAGGACTGTTGTTCTGCAACCAATCGGCCGCAGCTGCAGCATCACTTAACTCCCCGACTCCCTTATCAAACACTCCAGCAGATTTTCCTACACCACGAAAGTTGATCCTTAAAATAGAAAATCCGTGTTTTACGAAGACCTTATACAGCACATGGACGATCTTATTGTCCATACTTCCGCCATACTGTGGATGCGGGTGCAATATGAGCACCAACGGGGAATTAACTTCGCGTCCCCCAGTATACCTACCTTCTATTTTTCCTACAGAACCATTAAAAGAAACTTCACGCACTTACAACTACCAACTTACCCACACACGCTCACCCTTTGTAATAAAAACCCACTTGACATAAGGTATATTATTAATTACTACTCACTGTGCACGTGGAGATGTTAGCCGAAAGGTTGTTTCTAACCAAGATTTTTTTTTGTTTTGCATGTACTCCTGTGCTTGGCTCTATGGTTTTGCAGCAGTGAGGAAGTGACGACGTGTTAATGACGACGCGGTTGCGGTATGCAGTAATGTTTATGGTAGGTCTCGTACAACAAAGCGGGCCTTCATGTAACTCAAAGCCGAAGCGTGCGTCTGCTATAGCTGACGTTCAGTCTCTGTCAGAAGGATATCTTGAAAAGGTTGTTGCTTCTCTAAAAGGGAGAGGGTTGATCAGATCTGTAAAAGGTCCGGGAGGAGGGTATGCTCTAAATGTCCCCCCCGAAAGGATAACACTGGATATGTTACTGGAATCTGTTGGAGATAAGGTGAAAATGGTCAGGTGTGATGGTGGGCACGAAGTATGTTTATCTTCCGGTACAGAGAGGTGCAATAGCCACAGGTTGTGGCATAACATGGAGAAATACGTGATGCATTACTTGTCTAACACATCGATACTCGATGTGTGTAATGATACGTTCGAGATGTTAGACAGCGAAAGTGATTTTATTTACGCAGACCACAATGCAACCTCTGAGGTTAGTGCTTCTGTAAGACATAAGGTTGCTAATGCTCTATTGTTTGATAATTTTTACAATCCCTCCTCTATGCACAAATGGGGGCAGGGTTCCAGGAAGATAGTTGAGGATGCCAGGGCTGTTGTAATTGAGGCACTTAACGCTCAGGGGTACGATGTTATCTTTACATCTTCAGGTACTGAAGCCAATAATTTGGTGTTTAGTACGCATAAGTGCAGGCATATAATATCTGCCATTGAGCATCCTTCGGTAATCAATGCTGCCGTCAATCCGCTTGTGATTCCAGTGAATCAGGATGGCGTAGTGAGCGTTGATAAATTAGTGGAAATACTGGAGTCTTTGTGTGGTTCAAAGGCTTTATTGTCTGTTATGCTTGCCAACAATGAGACTGGCGTTATTCAACCCGTAGAAAGGCTTCTATCTGAAGCTAAGAAGTATGGGGTTATAACACATGTAGATGCTGTGCAAGCGTGTGGTAAAATTCCGTTAAACGTATCAGAGTTAGGGGCGGATTTTGTCACTATCTCGTCTCATAAGATAGGCGGCATTTCGGGTTCTGGAGCTTTGCTGCATAGGAAGGGTATAGATGTATCTCCCATGATGTTGGGAGGGTCTCAGGAGAGGGGGTTGCGCGCAGGGACTGAAAACGTGCCAGCGATTTATTCTTTATCCATTGCACTCAAGGAGATTGAAAAAAGGGTGGCTGGGATGCAGAGCATTAGAGGTGTGCGCGATTTCTTAGAATCTGAGCTAAAAAATAGAGTGCCGGCGTGCACAATAGTGGGTGAGGGAGCTGCAAGGCTACCAAATACCACGTGCGTCATCATGCCTGGTGTGAGTGCAGAGACGCAACTTATTGCCTTAGATAAGGCCGGTATAGCAGTTGGAATAGGTTCTGCATGTAGCTCCGGAAAGATCAGCAAGTCGCATGTGTTATCAGCCATGGGGATTGATGCTGTTGATGCTCGAAGCGCGATAAGGATAAGTTTTGGCACAACTGCTACCATAGAACAGGCTGCTAGAATTGCACGATGTTGGCATGAGATTTATGAAAATTTTTGCAATTTGTGTTAGATTTTTGAGATAGTAAGGGAAGGGGAATTATGGTGGAAGAAAGTTACAAGAAGCCTAGAACTCCCATATTTCTGGATTACCAGTCAACTACCATGGTTGATGAAAGGGTTCTTCAGGCTATGATTCCTCATTTTCAACGATTTTCCAACCCGCACTCTCGCAGTCACTGTTTTGGGTGGAAAGCTGAATCTGCAGTGGAGCTTGCTAGGGAGCAGGTGGCTGCTGTTATAGGCGCTTCCAGCAAAGAGGTTATCTTCACTTCTGGTGCGACAGAATCGAACAATCTTGCCATAAAGGGTGTGGCTCGTTTTTACAAGAAGCGCGGGAATCACATAATTACGCTCAGCACGGAGCATAAGTGTGTGTTGGATTCATGCAGACATTTGGAGACAGAGGGGTTTGAAGTCACGTATTTGGAAGTGTGCAAGGATGGTATCTTGGATTTAGAAGTTCTGAAAAAGGCTATAAGAGAGGATACAATCTTGGTATCTGTGATGATGGTGAATAATGAGATAGGGGTTATTCAGCCAATACGTGAAATAGGCAAAATATGTAAGAGTGAAGGGAGAGAGATATTTTTTCATACTGATGCTGCTCAGGCATTTGGAAAGTTACCCATAGATGTCAATGATATGGGTATAGATTTACTCAGCATTTCTGGACATAAAATATATGGTCCTATGGGAATAGGCGCCTTGTATGTTAGAAAAAGAAATCCCAGAGTAAGACTTTCTCCTTTGATTAGTGGGGGAGGTCAAGAGCGTGGAATGAGGTCTGGCACAGTTCCGACTCCGCTGGCAGTAGGGTTGGGCGAGGCTTCTAGGATAGCTTTAGAAGAAATGGAAGAAGAAGGAGAGAGAATAAGAGAGCTAAGAGACGTGTTATATGATAGGATAATGAGTGGATTGTCCCATGTGGTTTTGAATGGTAGTTACTCTAAAAGAATACCTGGCAACCTGAATCTTAGTTTTTCTTACGTCGAGGGAGAATCGTTAATCATGTCTATTAGCGATTTGGCTGTTAGTTCCGGATCTGCGTGTACTTCTGCTTCTTTGGAGGCTTCTTATGTTTTGCGTGCTTTGAATATAGAACAGGATTTGGAGCATTCTTCTATAAGGTTTGGCATAGGTAGATTCACCACGCGGGAAGAAGTGGAGTACGCTGCTGAAGTCGTAATTCGCAGTGTTAAGAAGCTTCGTGAAATAAGTCCGCTTTGGGAAATGGTTCAGGAAGGCGTGGATCTGAAGGCTATAAAGTGGGATACGTAATAAAGGGGTGTATTTATGAGTTATAGTGATGCTGTAGTAGATCGTTGCAAGAACCCTAAGAATGTAGGTTCTTTGCCTAAGGATGATATAAGTGTTGGTACTGGATTGGTGGGAGCTCCTAGTTGTGGAGACGTGATGAAGTTGCAGATAAAGGTTGATGAGAGCGGCACCATTGTTGATGCGAAGTTTAAGACCTTCGGATGTGGTGCTGCAATAGCTGCAAGTTCTCTTGCTACTGAGAGAATAAAGGGCAAAACCATAGATGAAGCTTGTTTACTTAAGAATACGGTGCTAGCGCAAGAGTTGTCTCTTCCTCCAGTGAAGATACACTGCTCATTATTGGCTGAAGATGCCGTAAAGGCTGCAGTAAGCGACTATAGAAGCAAGCAAATGTCTGCTTCTGGAAGTAATAACTGAGGATGATGGAAAATAAGGGCATGTTTCCATCAAATACGGACAGCGGCAGTAGTGATGCTGTTCCTGTAACCTTGACTGATGCTGCGTTGAGGAGAATGAAGGAGTTGCTCTTGAGCAAGGGTGGCGAAAACGTGGCCATTAGGGTCCTCGTGAAGCAGAAGGGGTGTTACGGTATGAAGTACCACATAGAGTACGCGTATGAGTCTAGACCCCTTGAGGTTAAGATAGTCAAGAGTATTGATGGATTTGATGTTACAGTTCTGATAGAGCCCAAAGCTATGATGTTTATCAGGGGCACTGTAATAGACTACTATACGGATAAACTGTCATCTGGGTTTACCTTTAATAATCCGAATGAAAAGGGTAGATGTGGATGCGGAGAGAGTTTTTATGTCTGATGATTACTTTCGACTGCTTAATTTCAGTGAGACTAAATTTGACTTAGATCTCTCACTTCTCGAGAAGAATTACATAGAAATTCAGGCTAATTTTCATCCAGACAGGTTTTTTTCCATTCAGGACAAAGAGGCCGCTGTCAGACATATGGCAAAGGTCAATGAGGCGTACTTAGTGTTAAAATCTCCCATGAAACGTGCTGAGTACATATTGAAGAAGGATGGAATCAAAATAAGCGAAGCAGACAGGGGGCGCATTATAGCAGAGGTATTAGATTTTGAGGCAGATAGCTCTGAGCTGTCAGAGGAGATATCCGCATGTGTTGGGGGTATAGAATCTTCTTTTTCAGGGGGTGATGTATACAGGGCGGCTGTATTGACTGAGAAATTGAAGTACTTAGTAAAAATTAGAAAAAGCGGTGGTGGCGTATGAAACTCCTAAATATATCTGAGCCTGGCAAGGCGGAGGCCTATGAGGCATTTGGAATAGATTTAGGCACTACTTTCTCGCTTGTAGCCAAGGTTGATAGCGATAGTGGGCAGGTATTAGTGTTCACAGATTCAGAGGGAAGAAGCATATTTCCGTCTGTTGTGGAGTATTGCGAAGGTGCAGTAAAGGTTGGGTATGATGCGGATTTTTCAAAGGCATTGCATTCCGTTAAAAGACTGATAGGAAGGAGTGTTGCACTCGGTGCAAGCGATGAATTTTGTGGCATGGGTGTTTCATATTCTGACACGGGCGATGCGATTCTTGATGTACTTGGTAAAGGAGGCACCACTGCGATAGAGGTTTCTGCGGAGATACTTAGGGCGCTCAGTAGACTTGTGGAAAATCGCACAGGCGAGGGTATAAAGCATGCTGTGATAACTGTTCCAGCATATTTCGATGAGGTTTCTAGAAAGGCAACTAGAAAAGCAGCAGAGCTTGCTGGAATTGAGGTATTGAGGATATTAAGCGAGCCTACAGCAGCTGCTTTAGCATATAAAGTTGAGCAGAATAGTGATACGGGTAAGATATGCATAGTGTATGACCTTGGAGGCGGAACCTTTGATATTTCTGTGGTCAAATTCCATGAAGGAGTGCTGCAAGTCGTTGCTACTGGAGGGGATACTAATCTCGGTGGCGATGATATAGATTACGGGCTGGCAGAGTTGGTCTTAAAGAAGTCTGGACTACAAGGAAAGCATTCAGTAAGCAGGGGCCTAATGTTGCAGACCAGGGTTATCAAGGAGAATATGAGCGATGCGGAAGATGCTCGTGAATTCAAGTTTGCAATAGGAGGAGAAACTGTTTATTGCAGCATAAGTAATGTGGAGTTTGGTGAAATAGTTAAAGGTGTGATAGACAGGACTATTGCCATACTTAGGGATACAATGCTTGATGCTGACATTGACGCGTCTGACGTATCCGATGTAATTTTAGTGGGTGGTTCTACCAGAATTCCTTATGTAAAGTCTGTGCTTGAAGAAATATTTTGCGGCCGGATACGTGACAGTATTGATCCTGATAAAGCAGTAGTTGTAGGCGCGGCATTGCAAGCTTTTTATCTTTCAAATCCTGAGGCCTCTAAGGAAAGAAGGGTTTTGCTAGATGTAGTGCCATTATCATTATCGCTGGAGGTTATGGGGGGGATAGTAGAGGTTTTAATACCAAGAAACACTCCGGTGCCAGCGGTTGTATCTCAGGAATTTACCACGTATGTAGATGGGCAGACATCGATTAGTATACATGTCTGTCAAGGGGAGCGAGAGATAGTATCAGAGAACAGGTCCCTGGCCAAGTTTGATATCAAGGTTCCCCCATTGCCAGCTGGAGAGGTCAGGATAGAAGTTGCGTTTAGGGTCGATATGGACGGGCTTCTTACCGTGTTTGTTAAGGATATGGCCACTGGCAATGAAAAATATGTTGAGATAAACTCTATGAAGGACATCACTCAACAAGAGGTTGAGCGTTGTGTTACGGGTTCCATAGAGAATTTTGATGCAGACATGACGGCTAAGGGGTTAAGTGTAATCAAGGGAGAATGTCAGCGTATTTTAGCTGTTATGAAAGTCATGCTGGAAAAGGGCGCCATTGAAGATATGGATATTCCATTGGTAAGGGATTTGATTACACAAGAATGTTCCATAATGCGTGATTGTGATATAGATAAAGTACGTGATTTTTCTGATAAATTAGCTAGTGTGTTGACAGAACTTAGGAAAAAAGAGAATGATGTGCTTTGTAGTAGCGGCGGCGGTGAGTAGTGTAATTCTTTGAGTATAGTTGTATGCCTTCAATAACTTTTGTATCTCCGGATGGGACTAAAAAAACCTACGATGCGCATGAAGGTGAGACTTTGCTCACTTTAGCACATCGCAACAATGTAGATCTAGAAGGCGCATGCGAGGGTTCTATGGCTTGTTCTACTTGCCATTTGATTGTATCCCCAGAGTGGTATGATAAAGTTGAGTTATACAATAAGTTGACTGATGAAGAGAATGACATGTTAGATTTGGCATTTGGCCTTACTGAAACTTCCAGACTGGGATGTCAGATTACTGTCACTAAGGAACTTGATGGGTTGTGTGTTATACTGCCTGGAGAGACGAGGAACGTTTCTTTTGATGGCAGACAGGAGGATTGAGTGTGTACTCTAACTTTTTGACGAATAGTAGAGTAAGGCGGTGGGCATTATTCTTATGCATGGCGTGTTTTCTATCTGCTGTTGGTGTACTTTCGATAAAAAAGGTCGTTAGGGAATTCGCCTCTGATATTATTACGACAAAGAGTTTGGCTAGTTGGGGAATAGGGGTACAGGGATCTGCTGTAAAGTATGCAGATTTAAAAACAAGTTTTTTCGCGCCTCAAGTAGTCATTACTGGGCTCGTAATAGACACGCTATATGCAAGTTTTGAGATAGATCAACTCGGGTTTTCGTATGGTCTATTCAGCAGGAATTCCAGCATTAAATTCTCCGACGGGTACATACATGTGTCTGCTGGAGATCAGAAGGGTGGACGCTTAAAGTGCAAAGTAGAGTCTGGACTGGACATAAGGTGGAGAGATAGTGCGGCGCTATACTTTCTGAAGAGAATTCTTTTCGGCAAGGGAGTCACCAACAGTGTAGTTAAAGTTTCTTATGTGGATGACAGCGGTGCGTATTGTACAAACCATTTGGGAGAGGAGGAAAGCATTGCATCTGCATATGAGAAGTTGAGAATTTCTCTATCTTTTCCTGAGGATGATGCTTTAAGGGCAGATGCTCTTATGAATTTGAAAGTCAAAGAAGGTATGGGCAGCCTGTCATTAAATATGGATGGCATTTTAATGCAAAAAGACCAAGATGATGGTGCCACTAAGGTTAATATTACGTCATTAGGGCTTGAGGGTGATTCCTTTTCAGTAAGGCTAGATGGGAATATGGTTATTTCTCAAAAGTGTGCACTGATGTCATTTAGAAGGTGTGTGTACAATATTAATCTAGAGATCAGAAAATTCGATGAGCTATCAAATTTTGTGAAAGCTGGTGTGTTGGAATTACTAGGAGATGAAATAGGAAAGCACAAAAATGGTGAGCAACTTCTAACATTTTTGGATTCTATTTTCGGCGTCATACGTGCTTCTGCGGTGTTAACTAATGCGGAAGAAGATATTGTGAAGATTACTCTCAACTCTACAGAGAAAGGGGGTTTGGTTATAGATGGTATACCCATAAATAAGATAAAGGATGATGTCGTTAAGAAGTTTAGAAGTATACAGGGGCGAGATGCTTTTATGTAGTTCTTTGGGTATATGCATTGCACAGATATATGGTAAGCTTTGATTCCCCGAGAGCGGGGAGGTGGTTATGCCTGGCATTTTTCGTATATTTATGGATGCCATGTTGCGTACATGCTTTTTCGATCGATGAGAAAGTGCTTCCAAAGGACATGGAATACAGGGCGGTGAGGTTATTCAAAGCTACTAGGTGTTTAGTTTGCTCTGGGGAGTCACTGCACGAATCTAAATCCAGTTTCGCCATGGAAATGCGAGAGTTTATAAGGAATAGGATAGCTAGTGGCGATACGGATGAAGAGATACTTAGAGATCTACAAGGTTTGTATGGAGAACAGATCTTAGTCAATATCTCTTACAGGGGATATGCTCATATTTTATGGTTAGTTCCCCTCACCATAGCTGTGGTTACAGGTCTTGCTATGTTGATGAAGCTTCGTGCGATGAGGAGTGGAAATAACTGACGCTTTATATAATTTGCCATTCTACATGTCACTTTATATTAAAAGCCCTTTCTATTCATGTAGGTCACATATATTGAAGCTTCTTATACCTAATGTGTTGCTTCTCATAATTGTTATTACTCCGCCATGACTAGGACTTTTGCTTATATGTATGAAGCATTACTTTCCCAGGTATGTGGAATTGTGCCGCTCTTTGTCGTGTTTAGGGAGCTTCATGCGATAATAGCAGGTAGCAACTGAATTCTCTTACATTCTAATATGTTGCTCATCATAAGGGTAATTACCTTAGCTATGACTGTACTATTTTTGTCTATATGATGGTACTGTATTGTCCTTTGCCATATTGACTAAACATAACGCTATGAAAAGCAAGAAGTAACTGACGCTTTATATAAAGTTTGCCATTCTGCTGTCACACCTTCCCATTCATATATGTCACTTATATAGAAGCTTCTTCCATTCTAATGTGTCATTCTCATGAGGCCAGTTCCTTTGCTATGGCAGTACTACTTTCTCCATGTACAGAAGCTTTACTCCGTTACTATGGTCCAGTCCAGGCAGGAGTCTCGCATACTACATTTTGACTAAACTTCATGCACTGAGGGCAAGAAATCACTAGAACTCATTATATAAATTTGCCGTTCTATATGTCACCTCTCCCATTTATGCATATCACTTATATTTGCCATGTCACTATGTTACTTTTATTAGAAGCCCCTTCCACTTATGTGTATCATTTATATTGAATCTTCTTTCACCCAATGCGTTGCTTCTCATAAGGACAGTTCCTTTGCTATAGCCACGCTACTTTTACCCATGTATAGAAGCTTTTTGCTCTCCAGTATAGCCAGTGGTCCCATGTGTTTTGCCCTGTTACAGAGCTCAATACGTGGTAAAGAGCAGGAATAATTAGCGCCTATTATATAGAGTTTGCGGTTCTATACGTGACTCCTTCTCATTCATGTCACTTACATTGAATTTTCCACCTTATGTGCTGCCTCTCAGAATGGTAATTCTTTCAATGATCACCTACTTTTGCTTATATGTACGAAGCTTACTTCCCCAGGTATGTAATTTTGCCGCTCTTTGTCGTGTTGAGGGGGCTTCATGCGATAAGAGTAGGGAGTAACTAAATCTCCTTACATTCCAATGTGTCGCCTCTTATAATAGTAATTCCTCAGCCATGGCCTGACTATTTTTGCCTATTATGAAGCCTTACTTTCACGGCAGGCGGATTAGGTGTCTTTTGTGTGTTGGCAAAACCTCATGCTATACGGAGCGGGAAGGAATTATCTAAAGCCCCTTCCATTCCGATATATCACTTTTCATATTGAACATCCCTAATATTCGCGAGACGTAATGATGTACGATATCGCTGAGCGATTTTGGATTGTTATAGAACGATGGCACAGGAGGTGCTATTATTGCCCCCATTTCTGTAAGAGATACCATAGTACGCAGGTGACCTAGGTGTAGCGGGGTTTCTCGTACTGCCAGGATAAGTTTTCTTTTTTCTTTCATTACTACATCTGCGGCTCTGGTGAGCAAATTAGAGTTTATACCGTGTGCTATTTCAGACATAGTGCGTATTGAACAAGGAATAACTATCATTCCTTCGGTCTTAAATGATCCGCTTGCGATTGATGCTCCTACATCTCCTATTTTGTGATAGTGTGCGCAGTAGCTATTAATTATCTCATCTATACTCGTTATATCTGGACATTCTAACTTGATTGTAAGTTGCGCTGCATCACTCATTACAAGGTGTACTTCTACATCATCCATGTTTTTAAGTTGCTTCAACAGCTGTACGGCATAAGGTGCTCCAGATGCACCACTTATTCCTACTACTATTCTTCTCTTGCTATTCATAGAATAATTAATGGTACGCTACTCTCACTCTCAACCATACAGCTATTTTGTACTATAGCAATGATTTTTACCATGCAATTCGATAGCTGAAGATCTAAGAAGTTACGGTGTAGATGGTTCGAAACAGCAATTATTTTGCTATGGGAATAGGATCTCAGTATACGATATGGAATGAGTGAAATTGCTACTTAGAAATGTCGTTTATTCTTGAAGAAATTTTGGCGAGTATGCCTAGTGTAAAGTAAGAGTGGAAAGATTTTACTTTTACTAGATTTTCTGTATGATGGTGGAGGATTGTCCTTGATTGCGTTTTGACATGAGTGATTACAATGCTAGCTCCATAACTGTCTTAAGAGGTCTTGAGGCAGTGAGGAAACGTCCCGGTATGTACATTGGTGATACGGATGACGGATCAGGGCTGCATCACATGGTATATGAGGTAGTAGATAATGCCATAGATGAGGCTCTAGCTGGTTTTTGTAATGAGATTTCTGTAGTTATTGCTGCTGATGGCTCTGTATCCGTTACAGATAATGGTAGGGGCATTCCCACAGACATACACGAAGAAGAAGGAGTTTCCGCCGCTGAGGTTATAATGACTCAGCTTCATGCAGGTGGAAAATTTGATCACAACAGTTATAAGGTTTCTGGTGGTCTTCACGGTGTGGGGGTATCTGTCGTAAATGCCTTATCGCTATGGTTAGAAGTAGTGATATGGAGAGGCGGTAATGAGTATTTCATAAGATTTGAAAATGGTACTGCAGTTGCACCGTTAGCAGTGCGTGACCAATGCACAAAGAAGAAGAGCGGCACGTGTGTAAGTTTCATGCCTTCAGAGGAGATATTTTCCTCGATCGAATTTAATTATGCTACTTTGGAAAACAGGATAAGGGAGCTCTCTTTTCTAAACTCTAATGTCAGCATCCAGCTTAGGGATTTACGTGGAGCTGAAGAAGTTAAGTCTCAGTTTGGTTGTGGAGAAGAAAACGTAGGTGTTGCGGCATTTGTTAAATATCTTGATCGCAATAAGTTGCCTGTCACGCAGCTAATAACAATAAGGGGCGAAGTTAGCAGTAGTGGCATAGTGGTTGAACTCGCAATGTCCTGGAACGATTCTTATTATGAGAATATGCTGTGTTTCACCAACAATATTCGCCAAAAGGATGGTGGTACGCATCTGGCGGGGTTTCGATCTGCTTTAACCAGGTGCATAAACAACTATGCCACTAACGAGGGTTACTTAAAGAAGGCAAAAGTATCCATTATAGGGGAGGATGTTAGAGAGGGGCTCACTTGTGTACTCTCTGTAAAGATGCCTGATCCCAGATTTTCGTCACAGACAAAAGATAAGTTAGTGAGTTCCGAGGCGAGATTAGCTGTAGAGAGTATAGTTTATGAGAATCTTTCCTCTATTTTTGAATCTAATCCAAAGCTTGCAGCTGAAATCGTAGAGAGGGTAATAAGCTCGGCAAAGGGTAGAGAAGCGGCTAGAAAGGCGAGAGAAGTTATCAAAGGTAAGAATGGACTTGATTTTACTGCTATGCCTGGAAAGTTGGCTGGTTGTCAGGAGAAATCTCCCGAGCTCTCAGAGTTATTCATCGTTGAAGGTAATTCTGCAGGTGGCTCTGCTAAGCAGGGTAGAGACAGGAAGTACCAGGCAGTTTTGTCTCTCAGGGGTAAGATTTTAAACGTTGAAAGGGTGAGTTTAGATAGGACTCTGTCTTCTAGTGAGATTGCTGCATTGATAACGGCTATTGGGAGTAATATAGGGATAGGAAGTTTTGATATCTCGAAAGTTAGATACCATAAGATAGTGATCATGACGGATGCTGATGTTGATGGGTCTCACATCAGGACTTTGCTTCTTACTTTTTTCTTCCGGTATATGAGGGAGATAATAGATGCTGGTTATTTGTACATCGCGCAGCCTCCTCTATATAAGATAACGCGATACAAAAAAGATACCTATATAAAGAACGATGAAGCGCTTAGTGATTACATAGTTGACAATGCTACTAGGCAGTTGGTTTTGAGCAGTATGAAGGCTGATTGTGGCATGGAATTGCGTACTATTCTTCGGAAGTGTGTTCAGATTTCTAATATAACTAAGTCTTATTCTAGAATTGTGCCTCAGGAAGTTTTAGAGTCTATTATTCTTTCCTACAAAAAGAATGGTGAGGCGGCATTTGGAGAGGTTGCTAGCCTTTTAAACAGGATGTTTCCAGAGTACGAATGGGATTCTAGTTACAATGCTAGTGAAGGCAAGTTGGAGATTTTGAGACTATCGCAGGGTATGGTAGAGAGATATTCTTTTGATAGTAATTTGATGCATTGTAGAGATGTGCAGAATGTTATTACTATTTTAGATGGTATAGAAACATTGTTCACAGAAGATTCAGTATTATCTGCTAAAGATCATTGTATGAGAGTGCCTGCGCCGTGTTCCCTTGCTACTGGCATGATAGAGTTTGGGCGTAAGGACATGGCCTTACAAAGATTCAAGGGTTTGGGTGAGATGAATGCTGAGCAATTGTGGGATACGACTCTAAATCCGAGTAGTAGGACTTTGCTGAAAGTTAAAATCTCTGATGCAGAAGCTGCAGATCAGATTTTCTCTGTATTGATGGGAGATTTTGTTGAACCTAGGCGTGATTTTATAAACAATAATGCTTTGAAAGTTAGGAATATTGATTCATAACTTGTGTTATACTCTGCGCGTGTCTGGTGGAGGTACGCGTATTTTTAATGGTCTTTCTTTTGGGGTTTCTATATGGCTAAGGGTGGTAAAGTAGCGAAGACTGCGAGCAAAAATAATCCTCTGCAGCGTAAGAAGGGTACTTCTTCTAAATTGTACAATGGGAAGGCTGTGAAGCCTGTGCAGTATATAGATAGGGAGAGGGGACAAGTGTTTATGGCTGCACAGTTCGAGGACGAAAGCCTTGTACTAGGGGGAGATGGGGTTCCTATTTCTTGGTCTAGAATCTAATGAAGATAGGGTTTCTATGGTTAAGGTCACCGTTAATTCCATAGATATCGATGTTGAAGATGGGATTACTGTATTACAAGCATGCGAAGATGCTGGAGTTGAGATCCCTAGATTTTGTTATCATGAGCGTCTTGCTATAGCCGGAAATTGCAGGATGTGTTTGGTTGAGATAACCGGACAGCCTAAGTTGGCTGCGTCGTGTGCTATGCCGGTGGCTGAGGGTATGGTTATCGCTACGAACACTGACAGAGTGAGAAAGGCGAGAAAGGGTGTCTTGGAGCTTTTGTTATTGAATCATCCTTTGGATTGCCCGATATGTGATCAGGGTGGAGAGTGTGACCTGCAGGACCAAGTTGTGGCTTATGGATGTGGTATAGGTAGGTATCGTGAGGATAAAAGGGCGGTATCTAAGAAAGCCTTTGGCCCACTGATTGAAAATTCCATGAATAGGTGCATACACTGCACAAGATGTGTCAGGTTTTTATCCGATGTTGCTGGCACCTACGAGTTGGGTACTTTTGGCAGGGGTGAAAAGATGGAAATAGACTCCTGTATTTCCCATGGCATCACTTCTGAGATATCTGGCAACATTATAGACCTGTGTCCCGTGGGCGCTCTAACTTCTAAACCGTATATGTTTAAGGCGAGGCCTTGGGAGCTGTTCCACTGTGATACTATAGACGTTTTGGATGCTGTAGGTAGCAGTGTGAGAGTTGACTGCAGAGGGCTCAATGTGATGAGGGTATTGCCCAGGTTGAATGAGGATGTAAACGAGGAGTGGATTTCTGATAAGACTAGGTTTGCATGTGATGGGTTAGAGGTGCAGCGACTGACTGATCCGTGCCTTAGAGTTGGCGGCAGATTGATGCCTAAGGGATGGGATTTTGCCGTATCTGTAGTTATTGATAAGATAAAAAGTGTTGGTGGAAGTAGCGTTGCTGCTATTTCGGGTGACTTAGTAGATTGTGAGTCTATGTTCTTGCTGAAAAAATTCATGGAGTGCATAGGTAGCGAGATTATGGATTGTAGGCAAGATGGAGCGAAGTTAGTTGCATCTTCCAGGGGTATGTATGTATTTAATACCTCTATAGCCGGCATAGAGGAGGCGGACTTATGCTTACTTATCAATGCTGATATTAGATTTGATGCTCCGGTTATAAATGCAAGACTGAGGAAGAGGTATCTTACGGGTGCCATTAAAATAGCGTCAGTGGGATGTAAGTTTAGCTATAATTACGAGGTTGATCGTCTGGGTGATGATCTGGGCATCTTGGAAGAGATAAG
>NZ_JAWLNY010000006.1:0-30646 GCF_036903315.1 Anaplasma bovis
AAGGTATTTATCTCCTCGCTAAAGATCTTGCTTATAATGTTGCTCTCGATCAGACTGATAAATTAACTGAGGGTATGGTGAAATTGTCCCATAAGGACATGTACGGAGTAAAGCAAGAAATGGTGAGTCTGGATCCTGTTAAGGGTGGCAATGATGATATTGATACTAAGATCTGTAAGGATGCATTTCCGTACTCCAGTAGCAAACGTAGTGGTAGCGGTCTAGGAGAACATCCTGGTACTTGCGGCTTGTCCGGAAATAGTAACTATGGAAGTAGTCAGACTGGCAAATTTAGTAACTTGTGGGATACTACAAGCACTGGTAGTGGTCTAGGAGGAAATTACCAGAAGGATAGTATAACTGGCAAGGTGGGAAAGGAAACAGCAACAAAGATATCCCAAGACATCAGAGGGTTATCCAGAGAGCAACACGGAGCAGTATCAAGTGCCTTTGCGAAGGCTGATGCTAGTAGTAATACCACGGGCTGAGCAAGATATACATCATTGATGTATATCTAGTAAGTAAAGAGGGGAGATGGTAATGAAGAAGGTATTTATCTCCTCGCTAAAGATCTTGCTTACTATGTTGCTCTTAATAGAACAACTGATTTGAGTACTGGTATTCAGAAGTTGACCCAGAAGGAGATGTGGGGAGTTAAGGAGGAAATTAATAACCTTGATCATAGTAAGAGTGGTACTACTGCCATAGAGACCAAGATATGCGGTAATAACTCTTATGAGACGTCAGCATCCGGTCTCACAGATGCTGAAGTTGAAGGTAAGTGTGGAGTGTACACTGCTAGTACTAAGATAAGTAAAACAAATAGCACCGGCGCAAGCTTCAGTAAGTTGTGGGAACAAAGTAGTAGTGGTAGTAGTATTGGAGGAAATTACGAGAAGGATAGTACAACTAAGAAGGTAGGGGATAAGACATCAGCAAAGATCTCAAACGATATATCAAGGTTAGACAGAGAACAGCATGGAGTAGTATCAAGTGCGTTTGCGAAGGCACATGAAGGAGCGGAAATAGTAGATAGCACAAGATATACATCATCGATGTATATCTACTAAGTAAAGAGGGGAGATGGTGATGAAGAAGGTATTTATCTCCTCGCTAAAGATCTTGCTTACAATGTTGCTCTTAATAGGACCAATGAGTTGAGTACTGGTATTCAGAAGATGCAGAGAAAGGAGCTGAAGCCAGTTAGTGATACCATCATAAGCCTAGATAGAGATACTGGAGGCGAAGGTCAGGAAGAAAAGGGTATTGATGCTAAGATTTGTAAGAAGGGAGCTTACAACCATACGAGTGGTGGTGAAGTGGCCAATATGTGCGGCATCAAACATAGTAGTCATAATGGTAGTGCCGATACAGCTGGATTGAGCAGGTTATGGAAGGCAACAGGAGGTAGTGGTAGTAATGGTGGAGGAAACTATGTGGAAAATGAAGTCAACAGTGCTGTTGGTCCTCATACATCCAAAAAGATATCTGATGACATATCAACTTTAAGTAGTGCAGAAAAGAGAGTAGTCTCAAGCGCCTTTGCGAAGGCACATGAAGGAGCGGAAATTTCCTCTTCTTCACAAAAAAAAAGCAGCAACCATCCAAAACATGCGCACACGATATCTCAGCCCACACTACCTTGGCCAAACACCGATAATTCCAAGAATACTACATTTCACGTCTAGAGCTGCTAACTAATTGGCTCACTTCCTCACGAAAGTCAGCAATCAATGTACAGCACAGGCTATCCAGCCAAGTTGATAATCCCAAAAATATAATCGCGTCTAGAACTGCCTTAATAACCCCGCTTTCTCACAAGAAACGCAGCAATCATGCAAAATATGCTATACACAATATTCCAGCCTGACATTGACAGTCCGAGAAATACAAAACCTGGTACCTTGCAGGAAACAGGAACATTATTGCTTAATAGACTGGCCTTTATGTCAGAAAGAGTAGCTGCATTGGAAATATTGTCAGCACAATGAAGGAAATCTTCTATCCACCCATGCTCCAAAGATACATGGTAAAGTGAAATCACCACACCTGACACATAACACGCAATAGACACAAAAAATGAATACTTGTCCCTTTTCACAATGTTTATCAGGGCGGGTACTATCACGGCAAAATATGGTATACGTTCATATATGCACAGTTTGCATGGTATCAACCCAAATACCATCTGGGAAACATACGCACATGCAAGCGCAGCAAGCGCACTAGCTAAAAATAGCACCCCAGGCCACCTACCACTCATCAGAACCTCACAAAAACACGCAAGTAAAACTCATACTCGTAAGTGCTCGTGGCACCACACAACCCAGGCATCACTATATTGCTCCACTAATGGCCCTGTGCAACATTGCACCAAGGTATTTTATAGCACCAGTCATATACAGCCCTGAAAATATGAATGCAATCGTGTACATGCTTACAATGGAATAAAACGCTAAGACCACTCCTTCCATCATGACAGAAAAACAGTTGCTATACCTGAGCTGCAGAAGCGACATAGGCCACGGTTTTATTATGATTATTACGTTGTAAAATACAAACGGTACTATGAAAAAGATCAACAGATGCATCATATAATTGAACCACACCGGACACGCAAATACCTTAACGCATACACCGTTGTACATACGTGCCAGACTCTCGTACATACTAACAGAAGCAGGCATGGCTATTGCCGCAGTTAAAAGCTGTCCGAAAGAGTTCTGCACTACTATAGCCTCACCCAAAGATATGCTAGAATCTTTATCGCTCATACATATGAATATTGATAACAATCCCAAGACAAAAATGCACACCGAAACCTGTAGAAAAAATGTGGCAAGTACGAGCCCACTGCTCGGTGCTGCTTCAGCAAGTGGCGGAAAAGAACCATGCACCATGTAGCACACTGTGTGTGTCATAATCAGCACTGCAAGAGAAGCCCAATGCTCTTGCCATGCAGGAAGGTGACCGATTCCGAAAAACGTACTTACAACTCTCGCGGGAATCACTATCGTCATGAGTCTCATAAAGAGTTTAAAGATAGATCTAAGCATACTATACTAAACTAATATTGCAGGTCGGGCACAAATATACAGGAAGTGCTAGAAAATATCCACATTATCTGCAAGATACCCCTCCACCACCCGTCCGGCAACTGCATCTCACCAAACAACTTGACCCATGCCGTATAAGCTAGTAGAATCCCGATGTTTCGTGTTAGGTGTTTTGCGGTGGCTAAAAAGAGTGCAACCCTGTTGGTAAAGCTTGTAAGTAGCGAGGGAACAGGTTATTTCTACGTTAAGAAGCGCGATCCGAAGAAGCTGACCGAGAAGCTCCTATTCCGTAAGTATGACCCCGTTGCTAGAAAGCACGTCTTGTTCAAGGAAGAGAAGCTTAGGTAGCGTGCGAGTGCTTCATGTAGTCACTTGAAAGAGGGTAAAGGCAGTCATCCACGGTCACTGTTGACGTGGTGCCCTAGCGTATCGCCCTACGCCCGCTTTTCCAATGTATTTTGGCACCCTTCTTCTACTATCATTGCTCAAGGCTTTGTACGGTCTTCTACCCTGCTGTTTATATCCAGCACCATATCAACACTGCACTCGCTGTCATAATCAGCAAAATAATTTATGCCACTAGCTGCTGTGTGGGATTTTCCCCTACCATCCTGGAAATAAATACAGGACTCATCACTAAATTATCAGAAGAAGTACTACCAGAGCAAGGATCAGTCATCGTACACTGCTCGTTGTTACCTACACAACGCCTGGCTACAACATCCCTCTATGCTTGCTTCCCTAATGTATTTTGGCACCCTTCTTCTACTATCATTGCTCAAAGCTTCGTACGGTCTCCTACCCTGCTGTTTATATCCAGCACGCGCATCAACAATGCACTCGCTGTCATAATCAGCCAAATAGTTTATGTCGCTAACTGCTGTGTGATGATTTTCCCCTGCCATCCTGGGAATAAATACAGGACTTATCACTAAATTGTCAGAAGAAGTACTGCCTGAGCAAGGATCGGTACACGACGCACTTCTATTACTGCTGGAATAACAGGAAGAACCCCTATTGGAGGGCAATCTTACGCGCCTACGAGACCTATTACTTTCACCGCCTGAATAGAAATCAGAAAAGTATGCCCTTTCATTTCCAAGACGCTTGCCCTGCTCCAGCATGTATATTGCACCAAACACAACATACACAAGAGTCATTAGCGCCATAACTGCCACGACAGCGATCACTCTTGTTTCTAATGATACGCTTACTTCTCGACCAGTCATGAAGCTTAAAATAGTGCCGGCGCGAGCTACAACAGCGATAACCACTATAGAAAGCAGTGCAACACAAGCTGCAACCACCAAAAATCCGTTTAACCTCTTCTGTCTCCAACTATTTCTATTCAGCAAGATAATCCTTCCATTGTCATCCAGCAGGTTTCTATGTTTCAGAATTTTTGCATAAGACACTTTAGCTCTACCAACGCCACTTGTGATGCTCTGCCTCGAATCTGAAAGTAGTAAGTTAATGATAGCCTTATCCCTATTACGTATTGCGTAATCAAGCGCAGTATACCCTCGGGCACACTTTGCGTTTACATCCACATCGAGAGAAAGCAACGTTTTCGTAAACTCTTGATCCCTTCTCCTTACCGCCATATGTAGTATGGTCCCGACTTTTGTATTCATGTTCAGCGCAGTAAATCCTTGCTGGTTTTTCATGGTCAAGTCGCAACACTTGTTTTCTATAAAAACTTTGGCTACATGAACATTACCTGACTCTACTGCTATGTGTAGCGGAGTAACGCTGTTGTCTGCGAAACTATTCCTCTCTCGAACAGACATCAATATGTTATCTTTTGCTGATTCTGTCAGTGATTGATTCCTCTGTGATTCCACCTCAATACGTGACAGTAGAAGTTTGTATCCGGAATCGCTGTCTATAGTTCCATTAAGGTCTATACCTTTCACGAAGCTGATTATGTACTTTACAACCTCCACTACGCTCTTTTTCTGAGAATCAGCTGCATAATGCAGTACATTTCTTCCATCGCAATCTACTTGCAGCAGCAGCTCAGGACATCTAAAATGCAAAAATTCTATCACATCAATAGCGCCATTAAGTGCAGCTGTATGGGCAACAGTCATGTATGGCATATACCTTGAAGTAGTAGAAGCCCCCGCATCCATTAAAAGCCTTACTACAGCCACGTGATTCTCTGCCGCTGCATAGTGCATAGCATTGAATCCATAACCATTACATCTGTTTACGTCAGTAATCTCATGCTCGAGCATCCATCTAATGACACTCTCCTTACCGTGATACGCAGCCAACGCTAAGATGCTCATCTCTGCGTCTTCTAAGTGCACAGAAAACGTCACACCGTTATTTGTGGCAGCAGACCAATTAAAATCGGACACTGATCCAATTTTTCTGCATGCGGAAGAACCACTCAGAGAGGCAGATGATGCAGAAATTTCTGAGAGCGCTTTTTTGTTTTCTATAGCGCTTTCACGCACTCTTCTATACTTAGCCGTGCGCTTAATATCAACGATCCCGTCTTTAAACAACCTGGAGCATTTAAGGAAAAACTCCACAATATGCATGTGTTCTCCCTTAACCGCCTCTATACACGTACCAGGATATAACTCCAGATCCACTCCTACCACGGCCACGAACAGTAGTGCAGTGCTCATAATATGCCTACTGCTCCTCATTTCTTCTATAAACTTATCAATTCCAACTTTTTCTAAAAGTATATCTATAACAGCAAACGACGAATCTCCGCGCCTATAGCTCTTCGAAACTTCTTCCATTGCGTATACTAGCGGAGTAGTTTTCTCGCTGTAGCTGTACGCAGAACACATGCCAACGTCACGGCAATTAGCTCCTAAAGCTATAAGCGTTTGCACAACGCATGCCCATCTCCTCTCTATTGCGTAGAATATAGGTGTCTTGCCGGAGTGTTCGCACACAGTGTCAAATGTATTTCCATTCTCCCTTATAGAAATTTCCTGAGAAGCTACAGAGTTTACATCGCACCCCTTTTCCACAAGAAACTGGCATAAGTCACACACGGTGTCTACACTCATATCAGTTCCGATAATTATGGGAATGTGCAGTACGCTACATTCGTGCACAATTACCAAGCTGTTATTCCTCCTCATATCAGGAATGGGCAATTCCTCACGTGAGGCAGCAAACTTCATATCACCAGTACACTTGTCATGTGATATGGCAAGTCTGGCAGATGCTATCGTGCTGTCAGTTTTGCATGCTTGTATTATCGCACCCACAACATCTTCGCTTCCCATCGAAGAATTTAGTCGTGCTATAAGTGCTTCTAATTTCCCGTTGTTTTGGACAATGCTGTCCACGGGCGTGGAGCTCTCCATATTCATAAGTCATTTTTTTGCTTTGGAGGCACATTTTCTCAGTCAGCACCTTTTCATGCAAGCTTAGGTTGTAGCTACCCTAATTTATGGAAATCATAAGTTAATATAGTAAAAACCATAAAATACCTCTTAGATAAGTAAAAATTAATGCAATCTTAAAGATTTTTACCAGATTACGTGGGTGCGCAATCGCACGAAACCCTTATTAATAAGAACTATTTGCGAAAATGAATATCCCTTGTAAAAAATGAGTTAACGCAGACTTATCGCTGTAGCATCTAGAATTTTCACCATGTTCAACTGTGAATTTCATTCTAAATTACATGTGTGTATGTACATAGCTGCCACATTACAACAAGGATGAATGCTCTAATCGTCACTAGGTGTCAATTCTATGTTTGATTTCTTAGTTTTTATGAGTATATTTCTAGTCTTGGGTCGCATAGCTCTTATTGCGACACGCATGTTGTTTTTGGTTGTTTTGGTTTGTGGTGTATATGGAAAGTGATAGTGCCCGTGAAGGCGTAAATGGTGTGTCGGAAGACATTAAAAACGCTGTCGTAGAGGCGATAATAGATTGTTTAAAGTTGAAGGAAGAGCAAAAGCAGGCTCTTTCGGGAAATACAAACCTTGCTAAAGACTTTAATCTTGACAGTCTTGACTTTGTTGACTTGATAATGTCTCTTGAAGAGAGGTTCTCAATAGAGATTTCTGACGAAGAAGCTCAGAGCTTGGAAACCGTTGATGATATTTGCAAATACATACAGGAAAAATCAAGCTCATAATCAGGGCTATCGCTTCGGGTTTGTCTTTGCTTTGTCTTCAGCTGCTTGTCGTAGTGTTGTAAAGTTTTTTGGTGCTTTGTCATATGTCTAAACGTGGTAGAGTTGTCGTAACTGGGATGGGGCTTGTTTCATCACTTGGCGTGGGTACGCGTTCTGTGTGGACTAGACTCATAAAAGGTGATTCTGGAATTAGAAAGATAGACAGATTCGATGTTGATGATCTGGAGACAAAGATAGGTGGTCAGATATCAATCAAGGGTGAGTCTGAGCAGTACACCTTTGATCCTTCTGTGTGGGTAGACGAGAAGGAAGTCAAGAAAATGGACAACTTCATTTTATTTGGAATTGCGGCATCAGATGAAGCGCTTGTTGATTCCGGTGTGCTAGGATCTGGTATCGACCCAGACAGAGTTGGTGTGGTTCTTGGTTCTGGTATAGGTGGCCTACCGTTTATAGAGAAAAATATTGTCGCCCTTTGGGAAAAAGGCCCCCGTAGGGTGAGTCCCTTTTTTGTGCCAGGAAGCCTTTCTAATTTGCTTGCGGGACGTGTTTCTATGAAATATGGGTTTTCTGGATACTCTAACTGTGTTGTAGGAGCCTGCGCAACGGGAGCAGTAGCAGTTGCAGAAGGAGCACGCGTGATAGCTTCTGGAGAAGTTGATGTGGTGGTTGCTGGTGGAGCAGAGGGTCCTTTATGCAGAGCTGGCATTGTGGGATTTAATGTAATAAAGGCTTTATCTACTGGGTTTAACGATACACCTCAGTTGGCATCTCGCCCATGGGACAAGGGAAGAGATGGATTTGTAATGTCAGAGGGAGCGGGAGTTTTGGTTCTTGAAGACTATGAACACGCAAAGGCTCGTGGCGCTCGCATCTATGCCGAGTTGGCAGGGTATGGGATTACTTCAGACGCATATCACGTTACAGCGCCGCATCCGGAGGGAATTGGTGGTGCAAAAGCTATGCGCAAAGCCCTCAAAATGGCTGATATCTCACCTGACAGCGTGGGCTATATAAATGCTCATGGAACTTCTACGCCTATGGGCGACAGCATTGAGATCATGGCGGTGAAGGACATCTTCTCAGAGCACGCTTACAAGCTTGCCATATCTTCTACAAAGTCATCTACTGGTCACTTGATGGGTGCTGCAGGAAGCGCGGAAGCCATTTTTTCAATATTGACGATAACCGATGGTGTTATACCCCCTACCCTGAATCTGCATGATTCTTCTGAGGATGAGAGATTGAATCTCGTGCCGCTCGTTTCTCAGGAGCGTAAAGTTTCCGTGGCATTGTCGAATTCCTTTGGGTTCGGTGGAATAAACGCGTCTTTAATTTTTAGTGCGGTTTGATTATCAAGTTTTCTTACCTTCTATAGTCGCGCGCTAATTTCCATCACCACAGTATTTCGCAGTGGTGTTCTATTTTGCACACGTTGTTTGGAGCACATTTCTTGTCTACTACAGTTGGTTCCAGGGGCCTATCGCGCAATGTTCAGAAGTCCTAAGTTGTGGCAGCGGTCTGTAGAGTCTATCACCGCAAACCTCGCATTCTACACTTCCTACTGTTCTAACTTTCATATCTAATCCCATTTGCAGCCGGTCTGTAGCGACTATCACCACAATATTCCCCGCAATGCTTCACACGTTGTTTAGCGGCTTTCAGTAACCTGGTATAGGCCATCAACACTCCACCGTACGCGGCCCCTCTGTTTTATAGGCAATTGTATAGCTTCTAGAGTTTTGGTGGACGTCGGGAGCGGTTCTCAATAGTTCGCAGTTAGCTGGCCTGTAGGGCCCGCCACGATATTCCTAGTTACACACTGTTTTGCAGAGTATGTTGATCAAATTTCCCTACCCTATTCGGCTGATGCCTACACAATTTCTCTGGTATGTTTCACGAATGTCTGGCAGTACTTAGTTAGCAACACGCCATTAGTGCGATTACAGCAAACCTGCTCTTCCACACATAACTGAAATTTTATGTCTAATCCCATTTGCAGCCAGTCTGTAGAGCTCACCACCATAATATTCCCCCGCAATGCTTCACATGTATATTGTTAGAGTAGTTTTCTTATCTCCTACAGTTAGTCATTAGTTCCCTTTCATGTTCCCAGGGAGCCTATTTTGGAAATGTTTATCAGCTTCCTAGTAACCTGCAATGGGCAAGTGTGCGCCCTCGATCCTGGATTACGTACAGCTGCCCAATGTTTTGTAGAATGTTGAGCAGCTTCTAGAGTTTTGGTGAACGTAGGAGTGGTTCTCAATAGTTCGCAGTTAGCTGGCATGTAGGGCCCGCCACGATATTTCTAGTTACACACTGTTTTGCAGAGTATGTTGATCAAATTTCCCTACCCTATTCGGCTGATGCCTACACAATTTCTCTGGTATGTTTCACGAATGTCTGACGGTACTTAGTTAGCAACGTGCCATTAGTGCAATCAGCAAATCAATATGGTATAGAGCTTCTCCTACATACTCTGTAGATTGTCATATTTTATTGTCTTATCCAACTTGAAGCTGCCCTGTAGAGCACACCATCGTGATACTCCCCCGTAACGCCTTGCACATGTTCGTAAGTCCCAAGTTGGCAACGCGCTGCTAATTTCCATCACCACAATATTTCCAGTGATGTTCTATTTTGCACACGTTGTTAGAGCATATTTCTTGTCTACTACAGTTGGTTCCAGGGGCCTATTTCGCGAATGTCTGACGGGACTTAGTTAGCAACGCGCCATTAGTGCGATTACGGCAAACCTACTCTTCCACACATAACTGAAATTTCATGTCTCATCCTATTTGCAGCCGGTCTATAGAGCCCGCAACCATAATATTCCCCCTAACACCTCGCACATGTTTGGAAGTCCCAAGTTGGCAACATGCTGCTAATTTCCATCACCACAATATTTTCAGTGATGTTCTGTAGCACGCAGTAGGATTAGCAAACGTCCCTGCTTTTATTTCTATTCTCGGTAAATAGTTTATGCCTACGCAATGCACCCAGTGTGTTTCGTGAATGTTTAACAATTTTAGGTAAAGCGCTTGACTATTTTTCTGATGCTGTTATCTAATTAAGAAATTAACCTTTATATCATATGAAAAGGTGTACCGACACCTACTCTACAGATGCCTATCGTAGACTTGTATCCTGTATAAGATTGGCAAGAACACCGAACATCGGACCTGTAACATTTCTAAAGCTCATGAAGCTGTATAAATGCCCTGAAGTAATCGTTGATGCATTATGTTCTGGGGAATGCAGGAGTGTAAAAAATGTATTTTCCCTGGATGATGCTGAGAGGGAAATCGAATTAAGTACAAAAATCGGGGCAGAGATCATTAGCATATGTGATGAAGAATATCCTTCCATGCTCTCACGTATATATGATCCTCCTATAGTAATCACAGTACTAGGTGACAAGAATCTTTTAAGCAATGAACAAAAAGTTGCAATAGTCGGAAGCCGCAATGCCTCCGCAAATGGGAAAAGAATCGCCTATAATTTGGCTTATGACCTTTCACGAGCTGGATTCACCACGGTATCTGGGCTTGCCAGAGGTATAGATAGCGCTGTACACAGCGTAACATTCAGACATATACCTACTATTGCAGTACAAGCAAGCGGTGTGGACATTATATATCCAATAGAAAACTCCGGCTTGTATAGGGCTATCGCGCAGAATGGAGGACTTATTGTAACGGAATTACCACTTTCTTCACTTCCAAAAGCAAATCTCTTTCCGCAGCGCAACCGTATAATATCCGGACTTTCTTTAGGTGTGGTAGTCGTTGAAGCATCGATGAAATCAGGATCACTGATTACAGCAAATCTGGCTATGTCCCAAAGTAGAGAAGTATTCGCCGTTCCTGGATCGCCTTTAGATCAAAGATGTTTGGGGAGTAATAACTTAATACGTCAAGGAGCGTTTCTAGTTGAATCAGTTGAGGATATAATAGATGCACTGGGATTTTCGTCGTGTTCGGCCGAAATTAAGAATACGAAACGTACGGGCGAGTTTTGTCTATCATCGGATAATGATCATCCTGGAGGTACTTTTGAAGCAAAAGCTTCTATATTACGACACCTTAGCAATTCACCCACAAGCATAGACGACATAATGGTTTGCTCTGGAATGAGTATAGATGAACTACTCTCCTCCATAGCTGAACTGGAGCTATTGGGGGCCGTAGAGCGTCTTCCTCAGAACATGCTAACCTTGGCTAAGAAGAAAGCGTAAAAACTCCTCGTCTTTGGCCGTACCTACGTGCGTTCAAACATTCTATCTATTTCAGACAAGCTCAGCTTCACGTATGTTGGTCTGCCGTGGTTACACTGCCCAGAGTGAGGCGTACTTTCCATACTTCTTAGGAGCGAGTTCATCTCTTCCATCTTCATGGCCCTACCACTCCTTATGGATCCATAACACGCGACAGTCCCACATATATGCTGGATCCGCTCTTCCATAGATATCTCGTCTCCAACTTTCATGATGTTTTCAATTATCTTTGAAATTAACATCTTTACATCGAAGACACCAAAAATTGCAGGAACTTCCCGCACAACCATTGTAAGCCCACCAATAGGTTCTATTAGCAGTCCCAGATCCAGAAGTTTGCCCCTGTATTCATTTAGTAGTTCGAATTCATACTCGCTATCGAGCTCTATCAACTCAGGCATCATGAGAACTTGGCGCTTTATTCCCTCATTTTCTATGACTTTTTTCATATATTCACATACTAGCCTCTCATGTGCCGCATGCTGATCAACTATAATCGTGTGGTCCTTAGTTTGAGCTATGATATAACGCTCAAAGAGCTGTCCTATTGCGTTCCCTAACGGTTGCTCCCCCCATAGATCATCATGATGATGTTCTGTGCATTTTTTCTTGTGCACATCTTTTTGCGTTGGTGCAGTTTCACAAAAAAGCTGTCCATCATCCACATACTTCTTTCCTGCTGGCTTATGGCTACTTTCAGATTCCACGGTACTATGAAAATTGGACTCAAATAAAGGCTCAAAAGGAGAACTTTCTCTAGAATCCTTATACTCCTCCTCAGTAGGCGCAGAGTTCTTGCCATAACCCTTAAACACGCTATCCATTACAAAATGGTCGTACTCGTTCGCTGTACTACTTTCCAGGCTTGGAAGCTTCGTGTATTCGCTCCTTGCCATGGCTTCCTTGACAACGTTCAGAACTGTACTGTAGACGAAACGCGTGTCCTGGAACCTAACTTCAAGTTTACTCGGATGAACGTTAACATCAACGTTCCCTGGAGATACTTCTATGCTTAGAATAGCTACGGGATGTCTATCTTTTGGAATCAGCCCACTATATGCGCCTTTTACCGCGCTCATTAGCAACGAACTATGTATGGGCCTGCTGTTTACAAAAGTGTATATAGACCCTGGTCTAGACTTGTTATATGTTGGAAAGCCAACGAGCCCACAAACCTTCAAGTAATCAACAGTATGTGACACTTCAAGGGACTGTTCTAAGAATGTATCACCAAATAATTTGATGTCACGTATACGCTCAGACATCTCATCACGGGCCTTGTACTTGAATATTTGCTTATCACCAATGGTTAGTGAAAACGCAATAGAGTAATTTGCTATGACAAGCTTGGTCAGTAGGTCAACAATATTCTGTATTTCAACTTTTTCAGTCCGTAGGAATTTTAATCTAGTAGGCGTCGCAAAAAATAGATCTCTTACTTCAACCTCAGTACCGCAAGTCAATGACTCAGGAGTCAGATCGCCAATTTTCTCTCCACCTTCAATCGCTATAGACCAGGCTTTTTCTTCATCACAGTGTTTTGAAACCATTCTAACCCTTGCCACCGCTGCAATAGAAGTCAGACCTTCTCCACGGAAGCCCATGTATTTGACGTTTGATATATCACCATCAGCAAGCTTAGAAGTAGCATGACATATGAACGCCTTTTCCATGTCGTCATGCGGTATACCGCACCCGTCATCGCTTACAGAAATTAAACTTCTTCCACCCTTGTCATCAACACTTATGTTAATAGACTTCGCTCCCGCATCTATAGAATTCTCGACCAACTCCTTGACAACACTTGCAGGACAATCAATAACCTCTCCAGCAGCAATTTTATTAACTACTTGGGAACTAAGAACAACTATTGGCACACTACAAACCTAGCAGATCACAGTAATAACTATCGTTTACAGACTCGGCATAAAGCACTTACGATAGTAATATACATCCACACTAATACATAGGTCTACGATAAATAATCACGTCTCCGACTTCTACTTTTTGTTGTTGTTGTAAAACAAAATTAGGAGTATAGGACTTGGGGCATTGTAGGCATTTTTGCTCTGAACAATATTCTGAGGGAATTACAGGTATATGTGATGTTTTATATGTTTTCAGAAACTAGCGTGTGTATAAGACTCATCAATCTGATACTGGTTGCGTTATCGGTGACTTCCTGGGCAATAATACTGAAAAACCACTGGGAACTGCGGAAACGTCTAAAGGAAATAAGGGAGATAGAAGCTGCCTTACATTCTGATTACGAATCTACAAAAAACATAGAAGACATCATGAAGTCCAGCGATAGCGTTGTTGCACAAATACTCCATAGCAGCCTGTCTAATGCTAGACTGGTAACAGATAAACGAGAAAGCTTCTTCGTATTTGTTAACGCTGCTCTAGGAAGACACCTTGAAAAGCTAAATCACCTCGCAGATCCATTAGTACCTATAGGCTCCTCTGCTATTATGCTGGGAATACTGGGCACAATATGGTGTATAATGGAAGGCTTAGGGGGGTATGCCCTCTCAGAAACCATAGCGCCCGCAGCTATTGCCCAACTTATATCTGAGTCCCTATCTACAATAGCTTTGGGATTGCTAGTAAAAATACCTGCAAGCGTCTTTTATCACAGGTTCTATTCAACAGCGTCTAGCTCATACAATAGAACCAGGAACCTGGTGTATGAATTGGGAACATTCCTTATCAGCGGAGAATAGGAGATGGATCTATCCTATATCGACGAGTGCTATACCTATGCTGCATGTTTTTGTCTGCCAACTAAGAATTGAGCTTGTCGCGCCCAATTCTATAATATATGGCAAACTCTGGGTTACAGATATGTGATAACATATTCTACTGTCTTGACCGTTGTAGAAAAGAATACTATTTAGGTGTTCGTGGCGATCTGGTTCGTGTCCTTGTTGCGTGTGTGGTCTGTGCGATTAATACGTAAAGGGGGTGGTTTGTTTAGGCAACATGGTTGGCAATGTCAGGTGCAGTCCATAAGGTTTGCGATATCTTGATAGGCAATGTTCATGTAGCATTGTCTGTGCTTTTGCACGCTTTAATTAGCGTTGTGTTGGTGGTACAGGTACGTCCTGTAGGGCATGCTCAACTGCAATATAAGCGCGTTATGAGCGCGCCTTCGGTACATGGTGAATCCGTACAACCTATAACAGTAGAGACGGAAGGAGGTAGCAGCCAACAGTTGCCAGAGAAGGTTGTGCAGAGTCGCAGGCTCTTACGCCCTCCTCACAGTATCAGGCACGCTGTTGACAAGCTGAACTACTCACCAAAAAAGTCCTCCCTTCTACGGGAGCGCTTGGATTCTATTTTCTCTAAACCTACTGTAGCTGGTACAACAGGTGAACAGCAGACGAATTCTAAGGATTTACCTGTGAAGTATGAACGCAGCAGCCTTACAAAGAAAGAGCTGAATCTCCTGACCAGCAGGCTATCTAGCTGCTGGTCCGTATTTTCTGATGCTCATGCCAGCAAAGCGGTCAAGGTTACCCTAGCGCTTGATATGCACGGGCGTATATCAGCACTAATGGTGCGTGACATGCATATCTACAACAGTGACCCTGTATTTAGAGCAGTGGCAGACAGTGCTTTACGAGCTGTGCGCAAGTGTAGTCCATTCAAGGAGCTACAAAACGTAGATTATGAAGCTTGGAAAGAGATAGAATTGACTTTTGATCCTACTACGTCATAGCATCTTTAGTTACACACTACTCATCCCTCCACAATCAAAAGCTCTTCTCTCCTGAGTTGTCTTCTTCAACATGCGGAAAGACCATGGTTACTACAGTACCCAGACTGGGTTCACTTTTTATGCTAAATGTACCATTCATAAGTTCTACCAACTTTTTGCTCAATGGTAGCCCCAATCCAGCACCTTCATACCTTCGGGAATGCGCACTATCAGCTTGTCCAAACACAGACATCACTTTGTATAAGTCTTGTTCCGCTATTCCTATGCCATTATCGCTAACCTCTATGGTCACATTATCTTTAACGCTGACAGTAAGCTTCACAAAACCATTTTCTGGAGTAAATTTTAAAGCGTTTGTCAGTATATTTAGGATAACTTGCCTCATTCTACCAGCATCCGCGAGAACAACGATTTGAGTTTCTGGCACATCCAGCTGTAGGTCTATCTTTGCTTCTTGTGCCTTAGTAGACAACATTTTGAAACACGCATCTACTACTTTTCTTAGGTCGCACCTTACTAGCTCTACGACCAGCTTGTTTGCTTCAGCTCTAGAGAAGTCAAATATGTCATTTATCAAGCTCAATAGGTGAGTTCCAGCACTGTGAATATTGTGCACATACTCTTTGTATTGCTCGTTCCCAATTGGGCCAAAAGATTCTTTAACGATTATCTCTGAAAAACCTATTATAGAATTCAGGGGGGTCCTCAATTCATGACTGACATTAGCCAAAAATTGCGACTTGCCCACACTATCCCTTTCCGCATTCTCCTTCTTTTCACGCAATTCAAGATTTACATCACACTGCTTAGTTAACAGTTGCCTGTTTTTTCTGTGTACAATAGCAATGAGGATAACACAAATAATTACTACGAGTCCGACTGGCGCCGAAGCCACAATATTACGTGCAGAGAGAGTCTCAGCTAGTTCACTGTAATCTTTTGTTATCTTAAGAAATGCTGTGTTTGAGTCAGAATTGTCTGAGTATACGGGAAATAACGACGAATACACTCTATTACCGATTTTTTCGTGCAGCACTTTACCTTCGCTCAGAAAAGATAGCTGCTCCTCAGTGAGTGGATGCACATTTGCCGTGCTGTCAAAATTCTCTGACACGGTGAACATTACGACTCCCGTTGGACTATAAAGCACCACATCAACGTTTTTTAGACCATTCAGCGCGTGTATGAATTCTGCACGAAGTTTTATCGCCAAATTTATGTGATATGGGTTTGTACCCACGTGCGTAGGAACTTCATTCAATAGTCCTGAATACTTATTCAGTATTGAGTGAGACAATATAGAATTAAGTTCTAAGTTTAGCTCCCTCGATACGTTAGTAACCGTCCTTTCCAAAACGTAGAAATTAGCATACTTAACAGCCACAAAAAGTAGCGTCGCAAAGATAGCAAGAAGTGAAAACTTTAAAATTTTGGCCACCATCGCTCTTACCAGCACACAAACACGTGAATATTATTACAATACTGAACATCAATTCTTAACAAATATTTTTATATTGATACACATTAGCAAGTGTGCTACAGATAGCAGGATTTCTGACATCTGGAGGCGGAATATGGGGCGCAGCCGTGTTATCCCGTTTTATAGTCCACATGAAGTGAGTTTCGTACGTGGCAACGGCGTGTACCTGTATGACAAGGACGGAAAGCGTTATTTGGATATGGGTGCCGGTATAGCGACCAGTTCTTTAGGGCACTGCAACCCCTCCATGATAGAGGCCTTGGTAAAAAAGGCACATGAAGGTCCTTGGCATGTGTCAAATTTATATACAATACCTGAAGCGGAGTGTTTAGCTAAGAAGCTGACTGATTTTAGCTTTGCCGACATGGCATTCTTCGCAAATTCTGGAGCTGAAGCCGTAGAATGTGGCCTGAAGATTGCCAGATCATACCAAAGTGGAATAGGCAGGCACGAAAGATACAAGGTACTTACGCTGAGGCGTTCGTTCCACGGACGCACCTATGCTACATGTTCTGCCAATGAGCCCGCGGGATTTCTAGCTGCTTTGTATCCGTATGTTGATTGGTTTGCCAGTGTGAATCCTGACATACAATCAGTTAGGGACGAAGTGAGCAAGGGAAATGTGGGGACTATATTGTTAGAACCCGTTCAGGGTGAGGGTGGCATACATGTTCTGAGCTTCGACTTTCTGAGGGAGCTCCGTACCCTTTGTGATGAGCAGGATATACTGCTGTTTTTCGATTGTGTACAGTGCGGCTCCGGAAGAACGGGAAAGTTCTTCGCTCACGAATATTCTGGGATCACACCTGACATATGCTCTTTGGCGAAAGGGTTTGGCGGTGGATTTCCCGTGGGCGCGTGTCTTATAAATGAAAGGGCTGGGCAATTTGTTTCGCAACGCATGCACGGATCTACGTATGGAGGAAACCCTTTGGCAACAACTGTTGCTTGTGCTGTAGTAACAGAGATACTTAGTCCGGGATTTTTAGAAAGAGTGGAGAAGAACGGAAATTATTTAATGGAGAAGTTGTCTGATATGTCGGGCAGGTTCCCTGACATTATAACAGATGTACGGGGCATGGGTCTCATGATAGGGCTACAGATTTCAGACGTGATAAGTGCACCCGATCTTTCCAAGAAGCTCATTGAATTTGGAATTTTGGCGATCGGAACTGTGAATGTCTCTAGTAACGTTCTCAGGCTCACTCCTCCGCTTATCATCTCGCGTGAAGAAATAGACGAATTCCTACACATGTTTGAGGCTTTTTTGAGAAAGCAGGAAGCATGTCTTTCCAGAGTTCATTGATATATAGCACATAATTTTCCGCGCCTGGCTCTCAGTTCCACGCCTCTGAGTTTCTTCTTCCTTATGGCTCGTAGCTCACCTAGAGATGCTTTGTTACATCCAAAAGTTCATGATACAGCGCATAATTTTCTGCGCCTCTGAGTTTCTGTTTTCTCATGGGGCGTGGCTCACCCTACAGAGATGCTTTATTACATGTTGTGAATTTGTCACTACAGAACGCGTAGGTTACCATCCCCCCTCTTCCTTTCTCTCGTACGTTGACTTTTAATTTTTTAAGTGTTAGCCTCGTATAGATTTCCCTTTTTAACTCACTCATTACGCCTATGACTGAAGAGGTGCGCCCTTCTCAGGGTCCTTATGTATTAGAAACTACTGATGAGAAGGATAGTGGTGCTGTTACTGCTTCTTTGATTGATCCACGGTTTCTGGAAGACAAAGAGGCCAAGTGCAATCGCTGGCAGCACAACGTTGGTGATGTCTTCCTGGCTGCTTCTTATGTTTCATTGCTGCTAGACCTTTGCTGCTCCGTATATACCCTATGGTGCGCAAGCCACCCACAGAGTGACCTCACCCTCTTTAGGGTCAGTGTGGTATTCTTCTCGTTGTATCTGTTCATGTCAGCCGTCTTTCTGACAAACTCTGCTATTGAGTTAAGGGATCTGAGTACACGTGACAGGAAGCTGACCGAAAAAGAGAAGCTCGTTAAGTATGCAACGGAATTGCTTTCTGCAATTACGGGAGCGTTGTTCATGGTTCTGTGCTCTCTTGCTATTGTGATGGCATGCCACATACACAATGGTTTACTTCAGTATTCATCTCTTGTGCTTTCCCTCGTGGCTCCTTTCATGTGCTTGCCCTCGGCCTTCTTGCGCGTGTATGATACCTACCTTGCTTACAGGAAGGAACGAGATCTAATCGATGCATTGGAGGCTAGTGGAGAGCAAACTGTTACCCCTGCACAGAAGGCAGCTGCTGATAGACGTGCTCAGTCTCACTTCATTAGGGCATCTCTGTATGGGGTTATCTCCATTGTTGTGGTGCTTGACTTTGTAGTTGCTATATGGGAAGCGTATATCCTTGTTGGAAATACGCATATGTCCTTCTACATAACAGAAGAAGCATTTCTCATCTCGCAAGTCGTTCTTGCGACCGTGTTTCTTGTACTTGCAGTGGTTGAGAGGGTGTTGAAAAACACTACTGAGCCAGACCTAGCTGAAGGGCAAGTGGAGTCTCTCGCAGATCAACAGCCGTCTGTTAGCGCTGATAACCCATCGTACGCCAATGATGATACTTCGCCATTTATCTCTCATCACTGTAGTGGGGAAGTATCTGTTGCGCCGTGTTTGCAAAAGGCTTTGGTTCTCGAATAGAAATATGAGCACACGTTGCTAGAAATGCGCATATTCACAGCAACAACGAGACCATCTTATGGGTTGTAAATTTACCGCCACAGAAAGCATAGGCTACCCCCCCCACCTTTGTTGACTTTGCATATTCACGTTGGAAGGCGTATCCTCTTGTCGGGAATACGCATAAGTACTTCTTCAGCGTTTTTGATCTGTAACATCGCTATTGGAATTGGTGCATATTCACTGCAACAATAAGACCATCTTATGGGAAGAGAAAAGTTGCATCTGTTACCCTTGTTCACATAAAATCCTAATGATCCATTACTAAAACTGGACACGCGTTACTAGATGTGGCAAATGCTCACAACAACTATGAGATTATATCGCAGTTTGCAAATTTGCCACTGTAGGGCATATCCGTTGCCATTTTCGCACACCCGTTGACTTTTAATTTTTTAAGTGCTAGCTTCGAGTAGATTTTCGTTTTTAACCATTCGTTTACGCTTATGACTATAGAAATGCACCCTTCTCAGGCTTCTGGCGTGCTAGAAGACGCTGAAGAGAAGGACAGTAGAGCTGTTACTGCTTCTTTGATTGACCCACAGTTTTTGAAAAAAAAAGAGGCTGAATGTAACAGACCGTTCAGCGTTGGTGATGTCTTTCTGGCCGCTTCTTACGTTTCATTGTTGCTGGAACTCTTCGCTTCCGGGTATACCTTGTGGGGCACAAGTCACCCGCAGAGCACCCTTACCCTCTTCAAAGTAACTGTTGCATACTATGGGCTGTGCCTTCTGATGCACGCTATACTTGTAGCAAACTCTGTTGTTGAGTTAAGGGATCTTAGTGCGCGTGAAAGGGAGATGACCGAAAAGGAAAGGCGCATCAAGAATTCTATGGAGTGGCTAACAGTAATCTCAGCGGCTCTATGGGTAGTTTTGTGCGCAGTGTCTGTTATGATGGCATGCAACATACACAATGCAGCACTACAGTACTCAACTCTTGTGCTTTCCCTCTTATCTCCTTTTATGTGCTCAATCGCGGGTTTCCTGCGGGTGTACGACACATACCTTTCTTATAGGAAAGAGAGGAACGTACTAAGCGCATTGGAAGATAGTGGAAAACAGACTGTTGCCCTTGCGCAGAAGGCAGCCGCTGGCAGACGTGCTCAGTCTTACTTTATCAGGGCATCTCTGTACGGGGTTATCTCTGTTTTCGAAGCGGTTCACTTTTTGATCCACATATGGGAAGCATATATCCTTGTTGGAAATACACATAAGTTCTTCTACATAACAGAAAGAGCGTTCCTCGTCTCGCAAGTCGTTCTTGGAACTGTGTTCATCGCACTTGCAATAGCTGAAAGAGTTCTGGAGCACGCTACTGAGCCAGACCTAGCTGAAGATCAAGCTGTATCTCTTGGAGATCAACAGCTGTCTGTTGGCGCTGGTGCATCATCGTACGCTAGTGATACTGCACCGTTGCTTTCTCATGAGGAAGGACCTGCTATCGAAGAAGTATCATCTGTCATTGCGGTTTCTGAGGTGGCATCACCTGTTGAAGACAGAACTCTGGCTGCAGCAGGTTTGTAGTAGCGTACTACGCAAAACTGGTAGGGGTGGTTTTGCTATGTTTCGCCTAGGCTTGACTGCCTAGTGTGATATCGCGAGATACCGCGTAGTAGCCCTCTTTCTTTGTGAAGGTGCGCGCGCGGTTGTATCCTTCCCCTTTTTCTGACTAAGGCGGGTAGAAGGTTCCTTGTCACCACAACGTTGTTTAGTACCCACACGTTAGATAAGGAACCCTACCTCCCGTCTCTTGCTCTAGGAGGGAGGTCCTGAGTCTCTACATTGCTGCAAGCAATGTGCTACGTAAGTAGAGCAAATGTACTTCTGGAACGAGGCAACCCACTAGTCTGCTCTTGCGGACTCTACAATAACTTCCCTTCTTCCCAAATGATCCATAGCGGTCACTATTCCTTCTCTTTCCATACGCTCTACCAGGTTCGAGGCGCGATTGTACCCTATTCTCAGCTGTCTCTGTATGTAACTAACTGAAACTTTCTTGCCTCTGCACACTATGGCAACTGCTTTTTCGTAAAGCGAGTCATCATCGCCATATCCGCCAACAAAGTCTGCGTCCCTCATTCCCATGTACCCGTTGGAACCTTCGACTGCTGCCGTTATAGCTTCCACGTAGTCAGGCTCCCTCTGCTCAGTTAGGTAGCTAACTACATCTCTTACCTCTCCATCGCTGACAAATGCTCCGTGTACCCGCTTAATTTTTCCTCCAGATACCATATATAACATATCACCCATACCAAGTAGCTGTTCCGCTCCTTGTTCCCCTAAAATGGTTCTGCTATCTACTTTTGACGTAACGGCAAAGCTGACCCTAGTAGGGAAATTTGCCTTTATCACACCCGTTATAACATCGACAGATGGCCGTTGCGTAGCCATGATTATGTGTATACCTGCAGCACGGGCCATTTGAGATAGTCTCTGCACGGATGACTCTATCTCTTTTCCGGATACTATCATAAGGTCCGCCATCTCATCCACCACAACCACAATGTATGGTAACGGAACTAACTCGATGTTTTCTCTCTCGTAGATGTTGCTTCCTGTATTTCTGTCAAATCCCCTCTGTAAGGTCCTTTCAAACACCCCTCCCTTTAGTAGAGCCTCGCTAATTTTCTCGTTGTACCCCGTAATGTTGCGAACTCCTATGGCAGACATGAGTTTGTACCGCTCTTCCATCTCAGCCACAACCCATTTCAGCACTGCAACTGCCTTTTTTGCCTCTGTAACCACAGGCGTCAATAGATGAGGTATATTATCGTATACAGACAACTCAAGTACTTTAGGATCTATCATTATCATTCTGCATTGTTCTGGCGTAAGCCTATATAGAAGAGACAAAACCATGGTATTTATTCCCACAGATTTGCCAGAACCGGTAGTGCCGGCTATCAAGAGATGTGGCATCCTAGTTAAGTCTGCGACCACCGGCCTGCCATCTATTCCCTTGCCGAGCACAACTGGCAGAATCAGCTCAGGATTCCTATATTCTTCACTTTCCACGATATCACGCAGCATTACCATCTCCCTGTGGTAATTTGGAAGTTCTATTCCCAAAACGTTCCTACCTGGCACTATAGAAATCCTGGTCGAGAGAGCACACATAGACCTCGCTATGTCATCTGATAACCCTATAATTCTTGATGCTTTTGTCCCTGCGCATGGCTCAAATTCGTACGTCGTAACCACGGGGCCGTGAAACACATTTATTATTCTGCCGTTAACTCCGAAATCTTTTAGAACTGCGTAAAGCTTTTCTGTCTCATCCTTATCAGCTAGCAAGCCCCTACTCCGCTCCACGGGACCTCTTCCCTTGCTCAATAGGTTAATACTTGGAAGAGCAAAGCTTTCTTGCCTCTTTAACTTGTTCACATAACCAGCGTCTGCCATCGTACTACTGCCCACGTGTCGTCTCTCCGGATAAAACCCCTGAGATAAGGTAGGCTCATCTTCATAGTCGTCAATTTCCTCATGAGATGGCACATGATGATTATGCTCTGGAGAACCTGCTGCCCATTCATTGTCATCGTAGGAATCTATATCATCGTTGAAGTTTTCAAAATCATCGTACTGTTCGAGGTCCTCATCGCGGTTACTTTCTGTGCTCAAAGCTGCACCGCTGTAGTTATTTTCGCTATCATCGTACGCGTCACGCGAGATATCTTTTATAGGATAGTTGCGCAAGCTATACTCCATGGGAGGTTCACCGGAAGTATCTTCGACCGGAAAGTCATCTTCCCTACGTGCACCCTTCTTGATAGGAAAAATTCCAACAACGAAGCGAAGAATACTCGAAAAAACCGTCGCAGGTGTTTTGCAGTCCACATACTTCCCACAGTCTACTATCTTCACCTTGCGTGAATAAGCATCCCTGAACCTTAACCTGACCAACAAATTTAATGATGCAGACCACAGAGTAGTTATAGCTTTTAAACCTATACTTCCAAAACCGAAGCACACAAGAGCTAGCAACAGCACACCATAGTGAACCTCTACTAGTTTTGAGCCCACAAAACCACCGTGATAGAATCTACTAGTTATGGGAAACGATAACTTGGAAACTATCCCCCCTATACAAGAAGTGCAACCCAGTACGCATAAGACACGTATGCTTACCATTTCCGCACGCGGGACTACTCTGAATACCCATAACAATACAAAAATCATGGGAACGATGGCTGATATGCCGAAGCCCTGTACTATAACATCTCCTACATATGAACCAAATTTACCTGCGAGATTTTTTACTGCGTTTACACTATCCCATGTTCCTGAGGTATTAAAAGATACGTCTACAACATCATATGTAGCGACAGATACAGCGAGAAACCCAATCAGCACAACACATACAAAACAATGTATCCACCTTACTAAGTTACCCATTCCCTCAATCCATCTACCCAAAATAGTATCGCAGAGTGTACCTAAGAAAATTTATAAAGATGATGAGAATAATTGGTGATAGATCTACTCCTACAACACCAGGAATCCACCTTCTGATCAGGGAGATGGCAGGACTTAAAATTCTGCTCAGCATGGTGTAAAAACTGTATACAAAGTTATTGTAACTGTTCACTATTCTAGTGGCTATAAGCCATCCCAGCACAACCCACGCAATAAGTGCAAAGTTGTACATACTAAGTAGCGTCTCAATGAGATACACTATAGGGTGCATGTTATACACCTCCCTTTTTGCTATAATTACTAGGTCACTTCTCGAGCTAGTATACAGTAATTGCGGGTTAATGAAAGCATTGTAATGGAGTGTCCAGGATTTGGCATCACTTGGAAATAGCTGATAAACTTTCATCTTGAATCTGATGGTATTGTCATGTATAGTGCGAGCAGATGGGGTGCCGTTCATTGTTTTGTTCGTTTTTGTCTTGTTGTTGATTGCCTCTGCTCTGTTTTCTGCCGCAGAAACAGCCTTCACTGCAGTGAGCGTTTCTTCGATGCACAAGTTGATGTTGGGCGGAGACAAAAGGGCCCGTCTTGTCTATACCCTAAGCGCAAATAAAGAACACGTGCTTAGCACACTACTCATTGGAAATACTATAGCAAACATAGCAGCGTCTTCTGTGGCCACGGTTCTCTTCTTGCGCGTGTTGGGTCCAGAGGGTATTATAGCGTCAACTTTTTCCGTTACATGCCTTATCCTCATATTCTCGGAAGTACTGCCGAAAACGTACGCCGTACAGAACCCAGAAAAGATATCTCTTCGTACAGCAAGGATGATGTTCTGTTGTTCTCTCGTCTTATCTCCAATTTCGGCGATGGTGCGCCTTATGGTAAATCTAGCTCTAAAAGTTCTTAGAGCAAGAGAAGACAAAGAGATGATATCTGCAGCTGACGCTATGCGAAATCTCATACTAATGCACGATGGAAAGGGAACCATGCTGCAGCAAGATTTAGATATGCTGAGTAGCGTGCTTGATCTAGCACAAACAGAAATATCTCAAGTGATGACGCATAGAAAAAATCTGTTTGCCTTAAACATAGACGAAGATGTTCACACCCTCATCGAGCACATCTTGAAAAGTAGGCACAGTAGAATTCCAGTATGGCAAAACAGCGAAGAATCTATAGTGGGGGTAGTGCACGTCAGAGACGTTGCAGACTTAGTGCGAGAAAAAAACAGCAATGTGACTAAGAGCGATATCTGCAACATAATAAAGAAGCCCTGGTTTGTTCCGGACACCACACCCCTTACGGTACAACTCCATAATTTTCGAAACAAGCGTAGACATTTGGCCCTCGTGGTAGATGAGTATGGTACCCTGCAAGGTGCTGTGACTCTTGAAGATATTCTCGAGGAGATAGTAGGAGATATTTCAGATGAGCATGACACTATACCACAAAGTATGGTAACAGAGGTTGCTCCTAACGAATATCATATAGATGGTTGCGCACCTATACGAGATATAAATAGGCAACTCAGATGGAACTTGCCAGAAGATGCCTCTACAATTGCAGGGTTGGTTCTGTATAACATAGAGCGCATTCCTGAAGAAGGTGAAGAGTTTAATTTCAGTGGGTTTTTGTTTAAGATCCTAGCTAAACGCGGCAATACGCTTTCCTTGCTTAGTGTAAGTCCCATGTCCATAAGCAGTCATGAAAAGGATACCATGGATCCAAGCCAATAATGTCGTACTCTTCTCTATAGGTTTAGCCATTATTCTAGCTAGGCACCACAAATACGTATAAACTCTTTCACCGCCTGTTTTGGATCTGCAGCATGGGTGACTGCAGATATAACAGCAATCCCGCTTACACCAGTCCTAACTACGTCCTCAACGTTAGAAAGTGTTATACCTCCTATGGCAACAACAGGACATGTTGCACATTTTACCCACCTGCTGAGCAATGAAGTACTCTGTGCCTTGAACTCCATCTCCTTAGAGGTAGTGCCGTATATGGCACCAAAAGCAATGTATGATGGCTTATAAAACAGAGCAGTTGCAAGCTCATGAAAACAGTGTGTGCTTATGCCAAGGCGTGTTTCTGACTCCCTTATGGTATTCAAATCCGCAGTCTTTAAATCGTCTTGTCCAAGATGCACTCCGTATGCCTTGTACTTGAGAGCAACTTCCCAGTGATCATTTACGATGAGTTTTGCTCCATATTTTGCAGCAATTTCTGAGCATAAACCTACTTCTTCTTCAATTTTATGTTTGGACCCACTTTTGATCCTCAGTTGTATTGTTTTCGCACCACAGCTAGCAACAAGCTCATACCACCCGGCGTCAGCAACTATCGGATAAAACCCTATGGTATCAATGCTTTTAAAGCGTAATCTCTCTTCAAAATCAGTTTCGAATCCAGCAGCTATAACAGGTAGATATTCGCCCGTGATGCCGTCCAAATCCTCCATTTCGGAAGAACCTGATAACGTTTTATTGGCAAAAGCCCTGGCCAATACCATATAATCCAGGTACACGCTCTTCACATTGCGACATGTTGTGGAACTTACGTGCTTCATGACATTCCTACATGCTTGAGAAAAAGCGTCCATATCAGCAACAGAATCACGGCACTTATAAAAAAACTTGAGTTCTTTTTCCCCATCGAAATAGTAGTCTGCATACAGATCGTCTGCACACCTCACTCCTACCGCATAGACGTCTTTGCCAATGTTTGAATACAACTTATGTACCTCAGCTCCAGCTTCTTTTGGGCCGAAGCAACTTCCATCTACTAGGTGCATAACTGCTTCTGTTCAAAATACATAACTGATACCTTTAAATACAACTTGAAACTTTTCAAACTGCGCTCAGAAGCCCACGACGTATACTACTCATCCTACAGCTCAACAAAACGTCTCGCCACCTATCTTGTTGTTCTTTTTGTTAAAGAACGATACTATGTTTGCCGCTATTTCTTCAATAGACTTTTGCGTTACATCTATTATAGGCCACTTATTTGCTACACAAATCCTTTTGACCTCCTCCACCTCCGTAGCTACCTGCTCGTGGTCCACATAGTCGCTATTGCTCTGGTTTTTAATTGATATCAGTCGATTCCTGCGAATTTGTATGAGCCTATCTATGTCAATAGTCAAACCAACAACCAGCTTTTTTTCAAGTGACAAAAAGTCCAATGGCATAGGTATAGTGTTTATTACCGGTATATTGGCAACCTTATATCCCCTATAGGCAAGGTATATGCTAGTAGGAGATTTTGACGTCCTAGAGACCCCCACTATAACTATATCCGCCTGATCAATGTCCCATAAATTCTGTCCGTCATCGTGCGCAATTGTGTAATTTATAGCCTCAATTCTATTGAAATATTCGTCACTGAGCTTGTGGGGAAGAGCGTTGGGATCCTTTGACACACTAAAGTAACAGGAAATTTCCCTAATTATGTGCGCCAGAACCGGTATGCACCTTACATTCAACACCGCAGCCTTGCTCTTCAAATACTCCCTCAGCTCGTCATCGAGCATTGTATACATTATGAGATTGTTCTTCTCTGGCTTGATATTAGCTATTATCCTGTCTATATGGCGCCTGTTTCCCACAAGAGACCATACGAACTCATTTACCTCTAGTGACTTGAAGTGCTCAACAGCAGACCTTGCAACGGCGGCGACAGTCTCGCACGTTGAATCGGAAACTAAGTGAAGATTCAACACAATTTTGCAGGGGGTTTCCATAGTAATACCTTATTATCAACCAATGTTATAACGAAGTTCACACAGGAAACAACCAAGCGCTCAATGCATAACTTATTCGTTACATACACCACAAACAACACGCCCCTTGGTGACGGATCGCAAATCCATCTCACTAACAGATCCCGCGCACACCGCGCATTTTATATTCTTACTGGGAGATACGTCCTTATCAACAGCAACCCTGTCATCAAAAACAAAGCACTCACCTTCCCATAAATTTCCTTTTTTACCTACAGTTTTTAGGTAGTTCAGTATACCGCCCTTTAGGTGGTATACGTTATCAAAACCAATGCTCTTCATGAAAGCAGTGGACTTTTCACATCTGATACCACCCGTGCAGTACATGGCAATCTCGGCATTTTTATCTTTGTCACGCGCCCAATTTACGGCCCAGTCCGGGAATTCTCTAAATGAACCAGTCCCAGGATTAATAGACCCCTTAAACCTACCGAACTCCACCTCATATTCATTTCTTGTATCTATCACGTATACATTAGACCTAGAAACAAAATCATCCCATTCGCTAGGATCCACATAAGTTCCCCTACTAGAACAGTCAAATCCCTCTATCCCCAGCCTTACTATCTCACTTTTCAAGCGTACTTTCATTTTTGAGAAGGGAAGGATATCAGAATAACTCCTCTGGTATTGAATCTGCGAAAGTCTGTCATCTGAGTCGAGAAATTCGAAAAAGTCCCCTATAGCAGACTCATCACCTGATATAGTAGCATTTATGCCTTGTTCCGCCAGGATTATCGTACCTTTTATTCCATGATCTACACAGAACTTCAATATGACTGGACGCATGTCATAGTAGTTATCTAGGTGCACAAACCTATAAAAAGCGGCAACAATATACCCCATAGATCGCACTCCCTGCACAAAAACCCCCCTTCATGCTATTTCAGAAACGGGTAATTGTCAATTTTTCAACCCACACGTAGCACTATCCAAACATAAGAATTACGCAGCGCTTAAAAGCTCATGAAACTTCTGATGGTATGCCTTTTAACGTAAGTCCCCGCAAAAAACTTTCTATATCACACGGGTTCCTGGATTCCCTCTGCACTACAAGAGGCACCAACGCAGTGTTGTCTCCACACTTTATGTGTAATTTGTCATTTATTACGCAACCAGCGTCCATATCTCCAGAAAAAGTATAACCTTCTGCGTCCAAAATTCTCACCCTTGTACCAGAAAGCATAAAAAATGCTTTCGGATACACGGCCCTTATCTGTCTGCATATGTAATCCGCAGAATTGTTAAAGTCTATACGAAAATCAGTGATTTTATTTGCATATGTTATGTTTTCGTTTCCCTGCTTGACTGGCACAATACTGTCAAGATTGTCCATAACTTTTAACAACAAGTCACTGCCCATATGAGATAGCCTATGCCTGAGCTCAACTATATTCTCCTTCTCACCCACAGGAGTTTCCTCCTGTAGAAAAATATCTCCAGAATCAATACCTTCGTCGATACACATTATTGTGACACCTGTTATGCTATCACCAGAAAGTATAGTATGCTCCATGGGAGCTGCTCCCCTCCACCTCGGAAGCAAGGAAGGGTGGACATTTATACAGCCAAATTTTGTTGCACAAAGCACCCATTTTGGCAGTATCAGCCCATACGATACCACAACTATGACATCAGGAGAATACTCGGCCATGGCTTCCGCGCTTCCCGGAGCATTTAGTGTAATGGGATTTCTTACAGGAATTCCATGAGAGTCAGCATAAGAATGTAAAGGTGTTTTCGTTAAGGAATACCCCCTGCCCGCAGGTTTGGGAGCCTTGCTGTAAACCGCAACAACATCGTGTTGTGACCCCAACAACTTCTCAAGAGAAGGGATCGAAAACTCGGAGGATCCCATGAATACAACTCTCATGCAAACCCTCTGCCAAAGTTCAAAACAACAAGCGTGGGGTTGGTAGGACTTGAACCTACGGCCCACTCGTTATGAGCGAGTCGCTCTGACCAACTGAGCTACAACCCCCCTAACGGCCTATTGTATGACACACTGAAACAACTTACAACGTATATCTACACATAATACGAAATCCGCTGGGAAACGCGACCCAGCGGCTAGAAATTCTGCTATGAGACTTAATCTTAGTTCTGCAAACCGCCATATGAGCTACACAGCACATCACTCTCCCCCACGCTCCCAGCAGAGGAAATCTGCTGTTTCACTATCTCAACCGACGGTACAATTTCTCCCACTAGTGCATGTGTAACAACCTCGTCCATGTTTGATACCAGCACTATCTCCATACACTTCTTAACCGAGTCTGGAAGCTCGTCTATATCTTTTTTGTTTTTACTAGGGATAAGAACCGTGGAAATTCCACCACGCATTGCAGCTAACAACTTTTCCTTTAGCCCCCCTATAGGAAGAACCCTACCCCTCAAAGTAATCTCTCCAGTCATAGCGACCGTATTCTTTACAGGCATGCCTGTAACAAGCGATATTATAGCAACACATATTGCAATGCCCGCTGAAGGCCCATCCTTGGGAGTCGCTCCTTCCGGAACGTGTACATGCACGTCCTGAGCCTTAAAGCCTCCTGATTTAATACTAAAATCGGCGTACTTTGACATTACGTAACTGTAAGCAGCCTTAACCGATTCCTGCATCACCTCACCAAGCTTACCAGTGCACTTTACTTCTCCCTTACCGTTTGTAAACACAGCTTCTATCGTGAGTAGCTCTCCCCCAGTGTCGGTGTACGCCAATCCTGTAACAGCGCCCACCATGCTATTCTCTTCCTTTACGCCTATGTCATACTTTTGCGCACCAAGATACTTGACGACATCGTCAGTTCCGATGGTAACCCTACCAACGTCCTTATCCGTAACAAGTTGCTTAACACACTTCCTCATCAGAGAAGCTAGCTCTCTTTTCAGACTTCTAACCCCACTTTCTCGGGTATAATACCTTATGACATCATAGATTGCTCCATCAGATATCTCAAATTCCTTTGAACGCAAACCATGCTCCTGAAGGAGGGCAGGGATCAAGTGATTTCTAGCGATATGGAATTTCTCCTCTTCCATATATCCAGATAATCTTATG
>NZ_JAWLNY010000007.1:0-27925 GCF_036903315.1 Anaplasma bovis
GGCAGAGCAGCAGAAAATATTAGAGATGCAGCTAGTGCCGTGTCAGGAGGCATGCGTACTGCGGCTACAACTGTGACTGGGGCTGCACGTAGCGCGACTAAGGCTACACAGAGGGGAGCTAGCAAGGCTGCGGAAGGAGTTGCCAAAGCAATTCCTAAAGAAGTGCTCATAGGCATGAATGCAGTATCAGCCAGAGCTGGAATGGTAGCTTCTGGAGTACGTAGAGGAGCGAGCAGAGCAGCAGAGAATATTAGAGATGCGGCAAGTACTGCGTCAGTAGGTATGAATGCTGCAGCTACAACTGTTACTGAGGCGGCACGTAGCGCTGCTAAGGCTACACAGAGAGGTGCTGGCAAGGTGGCGGAAGGAGTTGCCAAAGCAATTCCTAAAGAAGTGCTCATAGGCATGAATGCAGTATCAGCCGGAGCTGGAATGGTAGCTTCCGGAGTACGCAGGGGAGCGAGCAAGGCAGCAGAAAATATTAGAGATGCAGCAAGTACTGCATCAGTAGGTATGCATGCTGCGGCCACAACTGTCACTGAGACGGCACGTAGCGCTGCTAAGGCAACACAGAGAGGTGCTAACACTGTAGCTTCCGGAGTACGTAGAGGAGCGGGCAAGGCAGCAGAAAATATTAGAGATGCGGCAAGTGCTGCATCAGGAGGTATGCGTGCTGCGGCCACAACTGTTACTGAAGCGGTACGTAACGTTGCTAAGGCTACACAGAGAGGTGCTAACGCTGTAGCTTCTGGTGTACGTATAGGAGCGGGCAAGGTATCTGAAAATATCCGTAGAATTTCAGGGGAACCTGCTGCACAAGTGCTAAAATACTCAGTAACCGAGGAAGTAGTGAAAAAGCGGGACGGAACAAAAAAAGCGAAATCTGTGTCTTTCTGGGATGAGGTTACTACAGAAAGTGCGTCGCGTAATGCTACTTCGCACGCAGCAAATAGCTCCAATACTCCGGAAAGTAGAAGTTCTATTGATTCCGGTATTGAGGAACAAACTGCAGGTAGTCATGCTCAAAAACTTGCAGCGAGTAGAGCTAATTCTTCAGGTAGGGGTAAATAACTACGAAGCTTAATCACATATTTTATGTGTGAGGATGAGGCATCTATAGGTAGACACTTTCCACTTGTAGATGCCTCGCAGCTGCATTAGTTAACGCTCTCAATAAAATTCTGTATTGCATTGTAGGCAATCCCTAAAGACTGCTGATCATTTAGTAAGTGATCACCATTTTTTGTTAGTATCACTTCGACATTTTGTGTACGCACTTTATGCGCAATCTCTAATGATGACTTATAAGGTATAACCTCATCATTTACACTGTGAATCAAAACCATTGGGCAATCTATAGGTAACTCGGTTCTGTTGAGAACAAGGTAATCCCTACCACTTGTGAGTATCCTATTGTTTATGTCGTAGCCTTTTCCATTTTTTAGTATCGTAACCTCCCCACCAGTTTCAAGAATGTGCATACTATGCTTTTCGCTCGTATTGACGTTTTCTGCGCTAAGAGAACGCGGACTCAAGCCCACTACTCCCTGCATTCTCTTTACATAAGAGGTGGCCTTTTTTGTTTCAATAATTTCAGCTTTTTCCTGCTCGCTTAGTACCAGGGATTCAGTAAAATCTGGAGCAGCTGCAAGCCCTATGAGTCCGTGTATGCCTCCAGCAAAGGAAGACATCGCTACATGTAGCATAAGCCATCCTCCCATGCTGGTTCCTACGAGTATAAGTGGCCTATCAAAAGTTTCGCGTTTAACATGTGCCACAATATGTAAGCAGCTATTGTACCAATCGTGTAGTGTGCATTTGTTAAAATCGCCTCCAGACACGCCGTGTCCCAGGTAGTCAAAAACTACACAATCTATTTTGTGATGTTCGCAGTAACTGAAGAGCGAAGACGCCTTTTTCCCTTTCATCTCAGATGTAAAGCCGCCAAAACACACTACTGACGCCTTACTAGGGTGTTGAGTGTGTTTATATGCTAAGGACAACCCACCTTCAAGCGTAACATGCCTTACCATTTCCTACCTCAAGCATAGACTTAAGGAAAATGTAAACAAATAAACCATATGAGGCAACGATTGCATGAATTATGCACATACTTTATGCATAATCTCCCTTAAGTAGAAAAAGATAGCATCCAAAGCCGCACTATCGTCATTGCGGTGACCGCCTGACTTTATCAAATGTACAACAACGTCGTCAGATTGTAATTTATTAGCTACTTGTAGTGATATAGTATAATCCACTACTGTGTCGTTCATTCCATGCAATATCCGCACAGGGCATGTTACTGGTATATGCTCCATTTGCAGCAGCAAATGGTTTTGAGCATCACGTATGAGATCACCGGTTATGGTATACGAGCACCCCTCCACCGTATGCTCGACCTTACCATTTTTTAAAGCAGATGCTCTCTCATCCGCAGCAAGCCTTTCAGTAAAATCTGGCGCCGGGGCAATTCCTAGAACCCCTTTAACTCTGTCTGGATACAACATTGCGACTAACAACATCAACCACCCGCCCATGCTTGATCCTACAATTACAACGGGTCCACTCGGGAGGACGGATTCCATGATCTTACGGCTTGATAAAAGCCAGTCACTCAACGTACACTCCGTGAACTCCTTATCCGACACACCGTGACCCAGGTAGTCGAAAATCGTGCAACTTATGTGTTTAGAGACACAGTAGTCGAAGAGGGCAGTAGCTTTGGTACCCTGCATACTGGACGCAAAACCGCCGAAATAAACAACTGAGATAGAGCTTTTAAATTCCGTCTGCTTATACGCTATGCGGAGACCTTGCTCCAACTCAAGATGTCGAACACTGTACATACGTCCGCAATGCTACAACCAAGCGCCTGCATTCTACATTAATAATCTGCGATTGTCACGTTGCATTATTACAGAGGGTTGTATAAACCACCAACCCGCTCTCTCCACAGTATTATATTCGAACATGGAGACATCCTAGACCATAATGTAACGCGCATAAGGCGGAGAGGGGCTTTCTTTACTCCAGTGACTTGAAATATGCCAACAGGTCAGCTATATCTTCCGGCTTTGAAAGTCCAGGAAATGCCATCCTAGTCCCACTTGCATAATTACGGGGGCTAGTAAGAAAAGCGAAAAGATCCTCCTCTGTCCACTTGCCGCCCTTACTTAGCAAAGCTTTTGAATACGTGAATGAGGAGCTACGACACTTTGGTGCTCCTATGATGCCTCCTAAATTTGGTCCTACTCTGTCAGTGCCACCCTTATTGATAGTGTGACACGCTGTACATTTTTTCGATATAGATTTACCGCGTTCAGCATTTGCATTAGCGAGCAGAGCAGCGATGTCAAGCGTAGCTGCGCCTCCACCACCAGCGCTACCGTCAGCTCCCGGACCAGCGTCTGTGCTAACACTATATCCTCTGGGCTCAGGTGAGTAATTTGGGACGTATAGCAAATCCACCACATTGCTGATGATGAGAACTATAAAAGATGCCAAGAGAACCCCGGTAGCGATTCTATTCAGATTATAGTTGCCCACTTACCAACCTATAAAACATACCAGTATCCAAAGGATCTTGCATACACCAAAAACGCCATAGTAGAAAACGCAGATGCACTTCTACTTTCCACGCGCGGCTCACGCGTACAGTATATAGAGTATGGAAACATACCGCAACATGTCACTGAGTTTCGTCCCGCTGAAGAGGTTACTGGGCACCATATAATGCTACAAAGGGAAACACACCTGAAGATGCCCAGAAACGCGGTTGTTCTTAGCAGTTGTATTGCTATAGGCGTATGATACCCTCATACTTTGAAGAAATTACTAACCTGCTGGGAATACGTTGCTGAGCGCGCAAAAGCTTTCAACGTTATCTCTGGGAAAAAGAATAATGCTATTGTGCATGCGCAAGTCATTAGCATGGCTACAATCATCCATGGAGGAACACATACCACGGTGTGGGTGCTATGTGAACGAGAGAAAAATGCTCTGTATACTACAGGTGCAAAGTACAATGTGTTCAGCAACGTGCTTACTATCACCGCAAATACCACCAAGAAATTATTCTGATGCAACGCCGCAGATATGATGTAAAACTTGCCCCAAAATGTAGGTGCAGGAGGTATACCTATCATGGAAAGTGCGCCTATTGAGAAAGCTATAAAAGTTATTGGCATAGCCCTTCCCAAGCCGTCAATATCCTTAATGTCAGTTTTTCCCGTGCAAACGTAAATTACGCCAACGGCAAAAAACAGGGTTATCTTGGCAAACGCATGACAAATCATTTGAGTCATTGAGGCCATTACAGAATCTGCTGTGTACATAGACACAGCTAGTGTAATGTAAGACAACTGCGATATCGTCGAATAAGCCAGTAGCTTTTTTAAGTTTGTTTGTTGTGCAGCGATAATGGAGCCCACTATCATAGTGCATGCTGAAAGATACATCCCAATGTTGAGGAAGGACATCGTCCCCTCTAAGATAGCTCCCCTTGTTGCAAAGAATTCGCGCATACCATCGATGCCAAGAGAATAGACGGCGATCTTTATTATTGTAAACACACCGGATTTCACAACAGCTACTGCATGAAGTAACGCACTAACAGGAGTCGGCGCTACCATGGCCTTTGGAAGCCAAACATGGACCGGCACTAGAGCTGCCTTTGCAACACCTAGGCACATCAAAGCAGCTATGAAAACCGAGAGGCTAGGGTTAACATCAGAGACAAAACTACCTGCCCCAAATATTCCGGGAGCTACACTAGAAATCATCACCACTGACGGCATGAAAAAGAGCATGGATGAGCATACTAGAGTTTTTATATAAAAACGTCCTGATGCAAAAGCAGTGCTACTTCTACTATGTATTATCAAGGGATAAGTACACATTGTCAGCATCTCGTAGAAAGTAAATAGTGTTATCACATTTCCGGAAAACGCTACGCCCAACGTGCACCCAATACTTGCAGAAAAACAGCCATAGAAGACGTTTTTATTTTTTGACCTACCCTCAACTCTATTCATGTAGCTCACTGTGTATATACTTGCGATTACCCAAAGCAGCGAAACCATAATGCCAAACGTTACGCCAAAGATTTCGGGTATAAGTACAAATTTCAGTGATGAAGACACACTATATTGCAGAGCCGAACCTCTTCCATTCTCAAGAAGCCCGAAAATAAGACAGGTTATGGGGAATAATGCAGCGGACGACAATAACGATGCTGCCTCACACAACCAGGGAATACGTCTTGGTGCCAAAAACATGAGAACTGCGGCAGAAAACGGTAACAACACCGCTACCATTGGCAACATGTCAGAGTGACAAAAAATATCTACCACTTACCAAGTTATGACACAGAAAGGGCATTAATATCAACAAAACCGCAGCAAGTAAAACACTTTGTGTTATACAACGTAAAGTGCAAGCCTGGGTTGCAGCATAAATGCTGCATGCTTAATGTCTGACGTCTCTATAATCACTGTTAGAAATAGCACACTTTGCTGACAAAAGCTTGGCAACAGGAACTTTATATGGGGAACATGATACATAGGTAATTCCAGTCTCATAGGCGAGCCTCATTGCCTCCTCTGTGCTACCGTGTTCCCCGCAGATGCCTGTCTTAATTGAGGTTCCCTCTTTGTCCACCTCTCTGATGAGTCCCATTGCTATTCTTATCAATTTGCCCACCCCTTCAACATCTAATACTGCGAAAGGATCAAAGTCAAAAACTCCGGAATTTATGTAATGTTCCATAAACTTAGGTGAGTCATCTCTTGAAAGACCGAGAGTGGTCTGCGTTAAATCATTGGTCCCAAAACTGAAAAACTGTACGTGCTTAGCCAACCTATCCGCTAACAATGCCGCCCTAGGTAGCTCTATCATGGCCCCTATTTTGTAGGGAGCATCGCCAAACTGTTGTGCGATATTTTTCACCAACTCCCCAATTAGCATAATCTCCCGCTCGTCTATGACAAATGGCACCATTATTTCAGGTACCACGACCATATTAGACTCCTCGTATAGCTCTCGCGCTGCCATGAATATAGCTTTTATCTGCATTTCATAGATTTCTGGATTAGAAACACCAACTCTGCAGCCCCTGTGGCCAAGCATAGGATTTTTTTCGGTTAAAGCAGCCACCCTATACTTAATATGCTCGAGGGACTTACCCATGTTCTTTGCCATACACTCAAATGCTTCATCGCTAGTAGGCAAAAACTCGTGCAGAGGCGGATCTAGAAGCCTTATGGTGATAGGTTTTCCCTCTAGTGCGCAAAACATTTTCTTGAAATCGTCTTTCTGGACAACCTCCAGCCTCTGTAAAGCTTTTGCACGCTCCTGGGTGTCTGATGCTAGGATCATCTCACGTACAAGAAAAACTCTGTCATCAGAGAAAAACATGTGCTCAGTGCGGCATAGTCCAACGCCGTCAGCACCAAATAGCAGAGAATTTTTTACATCTTCGGGTGTATCAGCATTTGCCATAACGCCTATAACCCTAACCTCGTCTATCCAACTCATCAATACGTGAAAAGTTTCAGAGAGCTCTGGAATCAGTGTCCTCACCTCTCCTAACATAATTTCTCCCGTGCTTCCGTTTATAGTTATGCTCTCAGCCTTGTTTACTCTGTCACCGCTTTGATTAGCGAAAAAACTCTCACCCTTATCGATGAATAATCCGGTTGCACCGCAAACGCACGGCTTACCCATGCCCCTGGCCACAACAGCAGCATGGGACGTCATTCCTCCTCTCAAAGTCAAAACGCCATCAGCTATTATCATGCCACCGATGTCTTCCGGACTGGTTTCAGTTCTCACCAATATCACGCTCTTTCCTTGAGACTTCAGCTCTCCTGCATCAACCAAGTTAAATGCAACACATCCAGATACCGCACCAGGTGACGCAGGCAAACCCCTACCAAAAATTGCATTGTCGCACTTTTCATCCAATATTGGGTGAAGAAGCCCAGTAATTGTATTTTGGTCTATCCGCATAATGGCTTCTTTCTTTGAAATTAGACCTTCCTCAGCCATACTAACTGCAATATGTATTGCAGCTTGAGCGCTGCGCTTTCCGGCCCTGGTTTGCAATATCCATAACTTTCCGTCCTGCACCGTAAACTCTATGTCTTGCATGTCACGGTTGTGCCTTTCTAGTGTTGTACACACCTCAACCAACTCCGCATAGACATTGGGCATTGCCTCTTTCAAGAGGCGCACAGGATGCGGATCCCTTTGCCCAGAAACTACATCCTCGCCCTGCGCATTCAATAGAAACTCTCCAAACAACTCTTTTGCTCCAGTTGATGGATTGCGCGTAAATATGACGCCAGTAGCCGAATTTTGGTTGATATTTCCAAATACCATAGACTGTACATTTACAGCCGTACCAGTGCTAGCCGGTATGTTGTACATGTTTCGGTAAGCAACAGCTCTTTCGTTCGTCCAAGACCTAAAAACTGCTCCTATCGCCCCATATAGTTGAGCCTTAACATCTTGTGGAAACTCTTTTCCTGCCTTGGAAATGAGCACTTCCTTAAATTCTGATACCAGCTCCAATATTGCGTCTTGGTCCGTGATATCTTCATCGTGCATAAGCGACAGATTCTTACGCTTTTCATCCATGAGATCCTGAAACAGATGATCATCCAAATGCAAAACTGTCGTCGCATACATTCGTATCAGTCTGCCGTAACTCTCATATGTGAACCGCTTTCCCATGGAGTGTTGGAGTTTCTCAGCTATTTCGTCATTGATTCCTACATTAAGGATCGTGTCCAGCATTCCTGGCATTGATTGCACACTACCAGACCTAACAGATACAAGCAGCGGCCGCTCTATATCCCCGAACACAAGGCCAGTTTCTTTACTAAGGACCTCCAACGCGGCGTCTATCTCTGCCTTGATGTCTGAGGTCAACTCACCGACCTCGTAGTAGTTACTGCAAGCCTTTGTAGATATTGTAAATCCTGGAGGAACGCTCACGCCTATCTTGCACATTTCAGCAAGTCCTGCACCTTTTCCTCCTAGCAAGTGGATCAAGTGCCTATCTCCGTCACACCTACTTCTTCCGAAGTGGTAAATTAGCCTTCCATCCATATGTTTCTACCAGGTTTAAAAGAAGAGACAGGCATGTATTGCCACATACCTCTGCCAATATAAAGCTTAATGTTACCAAGCGCAACTACGTACATTAGGTGACTACAAGAAAAACAACTATAGGAGCCCTATATAGGGGAATGCGTAATTCTAACCTGTCCTAGAAAGCGCAACGAAAACTGTGATTCAAAATAAAACGCTATTCTGACGTATTATAGGGATAAGCTACCGCAACAACTGTTGTGCCGAATAATAGATCGTGCATTGTACTTGCTGTAGGGGAAAATAACCCCATCAAATACCAAAATATCCAGAAGAGCGTAGTTATTACGTGGAGCAACAGTGCTAAAGATACTACATATGCGCCATCAAACATGCTTATTGCTTGCAGCAAAAGTAACTCTATTGCTGGGCACAAGAATTGTGACAGGGTTCTATTAAAAATGACCCTTGCGGTTATCGTTTTCTGGCCATTCATCTCTACTCGGATTTTGGCTATTTTCTGTCCAAGAGACTGACGCGGACATTTTACGTAATACGCACACGATGTAACCAAGAAAAGCGCAAAGTACAGCAGATGTCCTCCATGAAGCAGCATGACTATCGGCGATACAACCAGAGATACGAGGGCTATATCCACCATTGTAGCCAATATTCTTTTTGGGATGCTAGCCGGAAGTAGTTCTTTCATATTTTCTTACAAGTGACCCCTCTATGAAAGCGCCTAATTCTCTAAAATTTGAAAAGGCAAACACGTTTTTGTTGGAAAAATTATTATATCCAACAGGTAGACATCCAGCCCTCAGGGCGGCTTCTGTGTCTGAATCGCTATCTCCAACAAACAGTACTGACCTGCTGGGAGAAATTCCAAGCATATCCAACGCCACAATTAGCGGTTCTGGCGAGGGCTTATTTTCCGCTGTGTCACCTTCTCCAATAATGGCGAGAAAGTACTCTGACAATCCCAAGTCGTGCACCTCTTTCCGCAATTGTGGCCCATTTTTGTTGCTCACTATACCCATTTTTATGTCATTTGTACTGAGGAATTTTAGGAGCTCATGCGCATTCTCATTAACACGTATCCCATGAGCGGCTGTATCAGGTTTTCCAACTTCAAATTTTGGATCTGTATTGTCGTTTCCTGTATTGCTAGAAACCGAATTTTCGTTAGATACAAGAGAAGGGTACGTATTACTCTTCGCAGCAGATCGCAGGCGTGCGCTGGTCGCACTTATCAAGGTATTACACCAGTCAAACAGTACAGCTGATATAGTATACATAACACTCAACGTATATTCTCCTGCAGGTATAAGATTCAACAGTGCAGTTCTTAATAGTAGGTTAAGAGGGCACACCAAACTCCTTTTTAGCAGATACGTAGCTAATTTTGGAGTTTTTGACCACAGAGAAGTAACACATTACTCTTTCGCACCGCAACTTCTCTTTGATAACGTAATCATATTGCGTGAAGACACCTTGTACACTGCTGCAGGATACCCAATTTATGGTAGGTGTCTTATGTCAAACATGTGTCTAGTTCACAAAAGGACCTATGCAATTGGTGATAACACCTTCCAAACCCCTCACGAGGATTTCATCGTAAAACTTTGCGCCAACGCCACTGCAATGTGTGTCCTCTAGTACAAGAACATACACACCATCTATGACAGGTGCCTCACTTCAGCCGTATATGCAACTCATCCAATCTGCTCTTTTCCAGTTCCGCTGGCGCTCCAGTTAACAAATCTTCTCCCATCTGATTTAATGGGAAGCATATAACCTCTCTAATGTTTGGAGCGTCAGCCAGTAACATGACGATCCTGTCTATTCCAGGGGCTATGCCGCCGTGTGGCGGTACTCCAAACTTGAAAGCTCGCACTAATGCACCAAATTGTGAGTCAACTTCCTCCTGCGTGTACCCAACCATAGAAAATGCCTTGTAAAGCACATCGAGTTTGTGATTTCTTATGGCACCACTCGATATTTCTATACCATTACACACTATGTCGTACTGGTATGCCAGTATCGCTGCGGGGTCGCTTTCCAGAAGTGCTTGCATCCCGCCCTGTGGCATAGAGAAAGGGTTGTGGAAGAAATCCAGCTTTCCATTTTCATTACTAAAATACGGAAAATCTGTTATCCAACAGAACTTAAAAGTGTCTTCCTCTATGAGGTTTAGCTCCTTCCCCAAAAGATTTCTTACTGAGCCAGAGAATTCCGCAGCCTTGCTCTTTGTATCTGACATGAAAAATACACTATCACCATTGCCTATGCCCGATATGCGCTTTATTTCTTCGAGTTCCTTGTCATTAAGAAATTTTGCGATAGGCCCCTTCGCCGCTCCTGTTGAATCATATGTAATGTACCCTAAGCCACGTGCACCGATACTTTTGGCATATTCTATCTTGTTATCAAAGAAACTACGTGGGTGTTCAGATGTTTTTGGCGCAGGTATAGCCCGTACTACTGCTCCATTTACAATGGCGTCTTTAAAAGTTTTGAATTCTGAGTCGCGAAAAATGTCTGTCACATCTGCTATTTTCAGTGGATTTCTAAGATCTGGTTTGTCTGATCCATAAAACAACATGGCATCTTCGAATGTAATCCTAGGAAATTCTCTTGATACGTGTCGTCCCCCTGAAAACTTTTCAAATATGTTTAGCAGTACTTCCTCCACTGTGGAAAATATATCGTCTTGGGTTGCAAAGGACATCTCAATGTCTAACTGGTAGAACTCTCCGCGTGATCTATCAGCTCTAGCATCTTCATCACGAAAACATGGTGCTATTTGAAAATATTTATCAAATCCACCTGCCATGAGTATCTGTTTGAATATCTGCGGAGCCTGTGGAAGAGCGTAAAACTTTCCAGCGTGTATTCTACTGGGAACAAGATAATCTCTAGCCCCTTCAGGAGATGATGCTGTCAATATAGGAGTATGAATTTCCATAAATCCTCTGTCCTCCATCTCTTTGCGCATTTCAGATATGACTTTGGACCTGAGGACTATGTTGTCCCTTACTTTTTCGCACCTTAGGTCTAAAAATCTGTACCGCAAGCGGAGGGTTTCTGGGTAATTTGTGCTAGTGTGCACATTCAATGGCAGAGGTTCCGCCTCTGATTCCACGACTAGAGAGTGTACTTTTACTTCTACATCTCCCGTACTCAAAGAGGAGTTTACCGTGTCGGTGCTTCGTCTTTCTACTGTTCCGTGTGCTGTAATTACACTTTCCAGGTTTATTGTACGTGCTTTGTCAAATAATTCTGCATTATGGGATTCGTTGAATACGAGCTGCGTTACTCCATAAAAATCTCTTAGGTCAATAAACAGTACACCACCATGATCACGTTTTCTGGATACCCATCCTGATAAAGTAACTTCCTGTCCTTCATGAGAAGAGTTTAACTCATTGCATAGATGCGACCTATATATCATGTGTTACACTGCATAATTTGAAATATATCAACTTATTATCACAATATTGCCCGATGCCATGGAAAAATTGTAAATATCCAGCAAAGAGTGTGCAGTTATACATTATACTCGCGGCTTAGATAGTGCCTGCAGTAACATCAATATGCGTTTTCAAGCCGATGTTGGTGTGTGGTTAACATTTTAATCGTAGATTATTTTCGGAGAAATTTAGTAGCTTTGCGTTCTTTATTTTGTTTACACATGAAGGCAATTTATCTAGAATGACGGGTTATGCGTCTGTACAAGAAATTTGATGAAATCGGGATTCAAGGCCCTGCTTTTTGCAGTGGTGCTGATTGCTACTCAGACTGGTTGTAGTGCGCTGGTTGCTGGAGTTGCAGTAGTTACAGGGGCCGTAGTGGCTATACAAGAGCGTTCTGTAGGTGATGTTATAGACGATGCTTCAGTACTGATCAAGCTGAATAGAGCTTTGTTCAAGGCTGGTATGTTCTCTTCGGTTACTGCAAAAGTCAGTGAGGGTAGGGTCCTTCTCATAGGAATTGTGGATTCTCCGGAGAAGAGAGTCAGCGCAGAAAGGCTTGCATGGCAACAGGAAGAAGTCAAAGAAGTTGTGAATGAGGTAGTTGTTGAGAAGAACGCTACCACTGTCAAGGAGTTTGCTACCGACAGCACGATAAGTGCGCAAATAAAGGCACGCATGATGGTGCGGGCTGGAGTTAAGTCAGTAAATTACAGCGTAAACACCATAAGTGGTGTCGTGTATATCATGGGTATAGCACGCGACAACAAGGAGTTAAATGCTGTAATAACAATAGCAAAAAGAGTAAGGGGTGTTAAACAGGTGGTAAGCTACGTAAGGCTCAAACACAGCAGATTACGCAACTAGGGGTTGATGAGTGCTACGTGTCGCATTTCAGATGGATTCCGATGTAATCGTGGGACGCGATGTAACTGTTAAGTTCATACAAGAAGCGCAGCGCAGAGGGCATGAAGTATTTTTTTATCAACCCAATACTTTATCCTTTTTTGAAACTGCGGTTGTTGCGGATGCGTGTTCAGTGGCGGTAAGAAACAACTCGCTAGTTTTCGGTAACAAAGCAAAACTTGACCTGGAAAGCGTGCATATTTTGTTCATAAGACAAAATCCTCCCTTTGATATGCGGTACATAACTACTACGTACCTTCTTGAGAGGCTTACTAATGTGCTGTTCATCAATGATCCTAAGTCTATAAGGAATAACCCGGAGAAATTGCTTCCTCTTTCGTTCCCAGAATTTATACCCCCCACTTTAGTCACTGAAAATGCTTCTGACATATGTGAATTCTATGAAGAGTACGGCGATGTCGTTATGAAGCCTTTATATTCTTATGGGGGACATGGAGTTGTAAGAATTTGTGGCGCTACAAGTATTAGAGTTATTTCAGAGGTGATGGTTGAACGATATTGCGCACCTGTTGTTGTGCAGAAGTTTATACCCAATGAAGGAGCAGACAAGAGAGTTATATTGTTGTCTGGCAGGCCTGTTGGTGTGATAAAGCGCAAAGTTTCTCTCGCAAGTGAAATAAGGGCAAACATGAGAGTAGGTGCCGTGCCATGTGCGACAGAATTATCTGAGCGCGAGTATGCAATATGTGCGGCAGTTGGGGGAAAAATTTCTTCTGAGATAGCTTTTGCTGGGATAGACCTTCTGGAGGGATATCTATTAGAGATTAATATTACATCTCCCTGTGGGATATTGGAAATTAATGATGTGTACGATAGGACGCTAGAAAAGGACTGTTGGGATCACTTCGAAAGCATGCTATCTTCGGCATGAGATAGTAGTCGTGATCATGGGTGTGTCACGCAGTATGCTTAGAAGGAAGTTCAAGCATCGTGGTTTATTTCTTCCTGGATTAGGAGGGAAATGGTTGTGAGTATTGTTGGCAGAATGCTTTATATGTACAAGTCGGTGACTTGTACAATACGCGAGTGCGGCAGGCGTGTAGGCATTGCTTCTATTAAGTTTTGTAGGAGTAGGGGATTTGCTATTGCCCTGGGTTTGGTTTTAGTTTTTGCTGCAGGTGGTGGTTTCTTGTACCAATCGAGAACCAGGGCTGCTTTTAGCATATCTGATGTATTTTTGGCGCTAGGGTTTTCTGTAAAAGAGATTGTAATAAAGGGAAACAGCGCTGTTACCGATGAGCAGATCCTCAGAGTAATAGAGAATCAAAGGTCTATAGTACTGCTTCCGCTTAATGAACTATGCGAACGGATAAAAAAGCAGAGTCCATGGATAAAAAAAGTTTCTATCAGCAGGGTGATTCCCAGTGGGGTGTTGAACGTTAGTATCGTGGAATATGAGGCTTTTGCAAATTGGTACCACGGCGGTATTAATTCGATAATTGATGATACGGGATACGTTATACTGGACCACGATAGGAGATACGAAAACTTGATTTCCATTTACGGTGAGAATGCTGTACAAAATCTAGCTTTTATAAAGAGGATACTCGGAAGTGGAGATGAGTTGAGTACGATGATCTCCTCTTTCGTATTTGCTGACGGTGGCAAGTGCAGTATAGATTTTTCCAGTGGATTACGGGTCAAGTTTTCCCAGCATGATGCTGATGTTGTGTGGAATAAGCTAGTGGGTCTATATGAAGCATCATCTGGCATTCTTATGCAGAAGATTATTGATATGGACGCTTTAAGTGTTACCGATGAAAGAGGCAAAGCCTGACATAAAAAGTCGAGACTTATACGCCTAGCAAGTGTGCACCCTCACGTGTTTTGTTGTAAAAAAGTTGCACTAATTGCATTATATGATTGAATGTTTTGTTGTACACCAATATGATTAGGTGTAGAACATGTGCGGTGTTCTGATGTTTAATGTTCAGTTAAGCATATTTTTACCACACCGAGTAAAATGTTTGCTGATCTAAAGAAGCGGTGTTTATGTCGAAGGCGAAGAGGTTTTACACACCTGAGGTCTTGGTTGTTGATGATGAAGCAGACCTAAGGGCGATGATTCAAGATATCTTGAGAGATGATAACTATGTCACCAGGGTTGCTGCTGATGGGTTAACTGCGCTGAAATTAGCCTATGAAAGGAAACCAGACGTTGTTCTACTGGACATATGGCTGAAGGGGTCCGACATAGATGGGCTGAGTGTGTTAGAAAAGCTTCGTGAGAGATATCCTTCACTTCCAGTGGTTGTTATCAGTGGACATGGAAATGTTGCAACGGCGGTGAAGTCGCTGCACATAGGGGCGTACGATTATATAGAGAAGCCCTTCACTGAGAGTAGGTTGAAGCTTGTTCTGAGGAGGGCTGTTGAGTCGGGAAGGCTTAGAAAAGAGAATGACGAGCTGCGGTCCTTTTTCGAGGACTACGATCTTTTAGGTAATTCTCCCCAAATTAGGAATTTAAGGAGTTTGATAAGTAAAGCCTCGGCAACATCGAGTAGGGTGCTCATTACTGGAGCTCCTGGGACAGGGAAAGAGGTAGTTGCGAGGTTGATACACAACAAGAGCGTGGGTAGAAATTCGTTTGTGAGTTTTTGTCCTTCTATTCTGCCTGAGAGTAGCTATCTGGAGAATATTTTTGGTAAAGAGGATGGGGGCAATGCTTTACAACATGTGATACCGCACAGTGTTGGTATTGTAGAGCAAGCAAACTGCGGTACCCTGTTCATAGACGAAGTGACAGATCTCAGGTATGATGCGCAACTTAGATTTATGAGATTGCTCCAAGAAGGCAGGATATACAGGGAAAACGGGAAGATACCGGTTAACGTGGATACCAGAGTTATAGCATCGTCTTCCAGGTCTGTTGAGAAAGAGGTTCAGTTAGGGAGGTTTTGTGAAGATCTGTATTACAGGTTAAATGTGTTCCCTATCAGAGTGCCATCACTATCTGAGTATTGTGTTGATTTACCTGAGATATGCGAGTGTATGATGACGAGCATATGCGCCAAGATGGGCTTGACTCCGCGCTCTATAAGCGAAGAAGCCATTGTTGCTATGCAGTCGTACTGCTGGCCTGGGAATTTGAGGCAGCTCCGTAATGTGCTGGAGTGGGTGTTGATAATGCAAACCTCAAAAGATGTTATAACTGTCGATGATCTTCCCGCTGAAATAGTCAGTGGTGCGCCAATAAACAGTGTCTTTACGCATATAGTTTCTGCTCCTCTAAGGAAAGCCAGAGAAGAGTTTGAAAGGCAATATCTACGTATGCAGCTTTCGAGGTTTGGGGGCAGCGTCTCAAAAACTGCAGAGTTTATAGGTATGGAGAGATCTGCACTGCATAGGAAGATAAAAACGCTAGGGTTGTGTAGCAGCTAGAAGTTTTGTTTTTTCTTGCATGTGTAAAGGCTAGTGTAAAAGGCTACTAGCCGCTCCTTCCACAAGTACTGTGCTATCACTTTTAGAGTGAAAAGGTAGCGGATAAGGTCTTTTTGTAGTTCCTAAGCCTGATATTACTAAGGTGCAAGTATTTCTTGTAGTGCTTGTTCTGTATCGCATCTTCCTGTGAGCAAACCCGAGACTGCCGCACATATAGGTAGGTTAATACCCAATGCGTTGCCTAGTAGGTGGGCAGATAGGGCGCTAGCGGCTCCTTCTACAAGTACTGTGCTATCACCTTTAGAGTGAAAAGGTAGCGGATCGGGGTTTTTTCCAATCTTAAGTCCAAAAGACATATTTCTAGAGTTAGGTGTAGTGCATGTCAGTACCAAGTCCCCGAGTCCAGGTAGGCCCATCAAAGTTTCTGGCTCAGCACTGCCCGTTTTCGCTATACATAAATCACGTATCTCCCGTAGCCCTTTGGTCAGTACTGTTGCTGCAGCATTATTGCCAAGGTTTCTTCCCAGCACTATTCCGCAAGCTATTGCGACTACATTTTTTAATGCTGCACATATCTGGACACCCATGTAATCGTCATGAGGGGTGAGACGCATTGTTGCACTGCTAAGCTCGGATGCGAGCGATATTTCTTGTTCTTTATTATTGCCGGCCAGAACCATTGCACAAGGTAAGGAACCTGCTATCTCTGTGGCAAAGGCTGGGCCTGATAGTACAAACACGGAGTTTTGAGGGAAAAATTCTTCAATAACCTCACTGGGTAATTTCAGGGACGCATTTTCGATGCCCTTACTGCATATCAATATGGATACATCTGGACTTAGGGCTTTTGCTTCCTGCATGCAGACACACAAGTTACGTAATTCCTGTGTTGGAACGCATAATAGAAGCGCAGAAGATCTACGTAATACTTTCTCCAGATCTGTGGTGATTTCAATAGTTTTAGGAAGAAAATATCCCGGTAGATACTTAGTATTCTCCCCCCTGGTACGAAGCGATTCAGCAAATGTTTCGCTACGACTCCACAAGGTCACACTATGTTCTGCATTGCTAAGCGCGATTGACATTGCTGTTCCAAAAGCACCTGCACCCAAAACTGCTACATGCACGAATACCTCACGACACGCCCGTTCAACAGCACAATATAACTTGGTGCGTACTTTATAAAAGAAAAAAATGTTCATTGAAATGGAGAATACTCAAAACTGTGTGTATATGTAGTGCTGATAAGCTTGTGGGTAGAAGCAGTTGTGCGGGACAAATCTGGAGGACTTTTGCGGTTGTTGTGGATTTTGATGCAATGGTAAGTTATGGGAAGATATGGTGCTTTACCATTTTGTTTTGTGTGTGTACTACACTTAGGAAGTACTAGAGTGCGATGTGCGATTATAAATTTAGGGTGTAGGATTTGGATATAGTAAGGGACTGGGTAACCTGGCTAAAAGACGAGAGGATGTATGCCCTAAATACCGTTGAGGCTTATAAAAGAGACATAACCGACTTTTTACGTACTATTTGCGCAGGAAGGGATGAGTTTAAGTTAGAAGACCTTGCTGGGGTAAGTATTTCTGAATTTAGGAATTGGCTAGTAACCCTAAGCAGAAGAGGCAAGAAACCCAGATCTAATGCGCGTGCTATGGCTGCATTGCGTAATTTTTTCCGCTATGCACACAAGGTATATAATATAAAAAACGATGCTGTATTCGCGATTTCTACTCCCATAATAAGGCAGGGTTTGCCCAGGGCTATCAAGAGATCCCAAGTTTTAAAAGCAATGAGCACAGACGATGAGGCGCATTGGACTACAAAACGTGACGTAGCGATTATAGCGTTGCTATATGGATGTGGTTTACGTATAAGCGAAGCAGTAGGCATCAGATTTTGTGACCTGAGCAATGATGAAGTACGAGTGGTAGGAAAGGGGAATAAGGAAAGGATAGTACCTCTCATATCATGGGTGAATAAGTTCCTAACTGAATACATAAAGAGTTGTCCGTACTACGACAGTAATACGAAGAAAAATGGCAATGAACGCGTATTTCTTGGATTGCATGGGAAACCCATGAGTAGGACTTATTTCTCTCACAGGATAAAGGCTTTACGCAGAAACATAGGACTGCCGGAAATTACAACCCCACACGCATTCAGGCACAGTTTTGCCACACATTTATTCATTGAAGGTGTCGATATAAGGATAATACAAGAACTTCTAGGACACGCAACACTGTCCACTACGCAGGTATACACGCATTTAGACCACAAAAACATAATAGATAACTACAGATGGTTCCATCCTCAAAGTATTACTGGTGACGGAAATTAGCCTAAGCAGCAGATTACGAAAGTACCACTGCATCACCTGTACGTTGTACTATTTCCCCGATTACGTGAGATTGTTCCTTGTAATTGCTAAGTGTATCCATAACAGCTGCGGCTTTTTCTTTGTCAACTATAAGAACCATGCCTATACCGCAGTTAAAAACCTGGACCATCTCCTCCAGCGGGATTTGTGCTTCATCTTTGAGCCATACGAAAATATCGTGCATCTTCCATGAGTTTAAACGCAGCTTTGCAGCTAGATGGTTGGGTAAAATCCTGGGTATATTGCCTATAAATCCCCCGCCGGTAATATGTGCAGCAGCCTTTACGGTTTTGCGTACCTGCATGAGGGGTTCCACATATATTCTTGTAGGCTCCAGCAATACATCGGACCAAGCGCCTTCGTAGAAAGGACACTTATCTGTGTAGCTAATATCAAAATCCTTAAGGATTTTCCTTACCAAAGAAAATCCGTTTGAGTGAAGTCCAGACGAAGAAATCCCTACTATGACATCTCCTGCGTATATTTCTTCAGTGCGTGGAAGTAACTCGTCTTTTTCTGCGACTCCCACCACAAATCCTGCGATATCATAGTGTCCCTTAGGGTACATACCGGGCATTTCGGCAGTCTCTCCACCGGCCAAGGAGATATTTGCTTGCCTGCACCCCTCTGCAATGCCGGTAATGACCTCTAGAGCGACATGTTGCTCTAGAACTCCTGTTGCGAAATAGTCGAGAAGGAAGAGAGGCTTAGCTCCCTGAACAAGTATGTCGTTGACGCACATCGCCACCATGTCTATCCCTATGGATTTATGGTTGTTTGTGGATTGTGCAACAAGTAGCTTTGTGCCTACCCCATCAGTGGAAGATACCAGTACTGGGTTTTCGTACTTTTCAGCTTTGAAGAGCTCAAATAGTGCTCCAAATCCCCCCAAATCTGAAACAACACCAGGTACACGAGTTTTTGAAGACAACTCCTTTATGTTCCCTACGAGCTGATCTGCCGCTGCAATATCGACTCCAGAATCCAGGTACTTGCCCATAACATTAAAAAACACTAGTTGAAACAGGGTATCACTAGATCAGATAAACTCATACATAAAAATTTATTGATTAGCCATCACTATACTATAGAATACACGCTGTCTTTATAACCCTAGGTATATTGTTGTGGCACGTTATTGTAGCGATATTAGAGAATTATCTAACATGGAGGCCCTATCTGCGAAGTTGTTGCACGATGTTTCAGGGGTTGTAAGTGCTATTGTAACACACGTTGAGTGTGTCATGGATGATATAGAATCTGATAGCGTTCGTGAAGTTCTCGAGGATGTTCTTGAAGATGCAGTATTGAGATTTCGCCTCATAAGGAATGCCTACGGTACTACAAGTGACAATGTCACATTTAACGACACAAGGGATCGCTTGGAATGGTACCTGAAAAAGAAGGGGATAGCGGAGCTGAAATGGGATGTAAAATTGGGTTCCCTTGACGCGGAGAATAAGGAGATAGCAAACAGGGTTATCATTCATGCGGTGTTGTTCTCTACCATGACAATGGTACAGGGGCAGGCTATAGAGGTTTACGCTACAGATGAGGGCGGCAATGTGCACATACGCCTGAAACTTCTAGCTTCGGAGGTAGCAGTACACAGGGAAGTTGAAGATATCTTTTCAAGTAGCAACTACAGAGAAGAACAACTTACCACCCACAACGTTCAGCTGTACTTCATGCTGCTGTTGCTGGAAAGACACGGGGCGAAGCTCAAGTATACAGCAGGAAGCTCCGAGATTGAGATTACACTACCCATTCAATAGACAGTATTCGCATTAGTGATGGCCTTGGCCGTCGTCAGCGCATTTTATATGTGAAATACTTCCTTTACATGCTGTGGTGAGAGCGGCATAAGTGTCGTGCACAAGTGTTTTCTTGTGTGTACCGTTGGTGTAGGAGTATCCCATAAATACTTGTGCACTTTGCGAACACGCAGATACCGCGCTTGATGCACGGCTATGTATACGCGACACAGCAGAATAAGCGCCAGTACCTTTGCATCCCAATAGGATAAAAGCAAACACCTTGTCTCCAGCGTAACCCACTATGTCGGTGTATCTCAAATTTGCACTTATCGAATCAACAAATGCTTTGTACACATCATCTGTTAGGTCATATGTGCGAGAGGTAGCCGTATCTAATGAAGCCATTGCTAGTACAATATCTATTGAATATCGCCTCGAGAAGTCTAATACCGTTGATATCTCTTTACCTGTAGATTTCGGATCAAGAATGCCAAGCGTATCGTCAATCTTGTGACGATAATTTGGGCCGAGAACACTTTTCCTGAAAGCATTCAGCTTTTGAGAGATGCTCACATCGCGTATGAGAATCTCATAGTTTATGGTGTTTCTGTTGGAAGATGTGCGAAAAACCTTTGCCTTCACCTGTACTGGCTGCATGTTTCTGTTTAGGAAAGCAAAGTACCTGATTTTTGATACTACATCTTCGAAATCTCTGCCATCGTCGCTATATTCTATGTAATCATCAATCATCTGCCACGTTTTTGGATCAAGTACAGAATGTAGCGGTTTCGATACTACAGAACTTTTGTCATCTAGCATGAAGAATTCCAGAGCTGGCTTGTTGACGTCAACTACCACTACATCGCGCTGTAGATTATTCTGCACTACAGATATAACTAGATCACTTTCTTTCAATGCTACAATAGAAGTACCCATACAGCTTCTCCCATACAATTTAGTTGCTGTATCACAGCGACATGCCTGGGACAGGATAGCCACATAAACTTATCAGGTGATTAACGAAATCTACACACAAGCCATGTGCAGAAGAACTGTGCACGAGTGCGGCCGACAATGGCTAGCTCGATGAGAAAAGCTTACTATGAGGGGCAGCCCTCTCCAGTAGGAGAACTCCATAGACCTTCTAAGTCATAATATGCGCGCACATCTGGCATAAATATGTGCACTATAACGTTATCTAGATTTACTATGACCCAGTTCTTGTTTCTGAGGCCTTCCACACGTAGCCTCTGTTTGTTTGGCATTTTGCTTTTAACGTACTCAACCAGTGCTTTGACATGATTAGGTGAATTTCCAGAAGCAATAACCATGTATTCGGTAAACGAACACCTACCGCTCACGTTTATTTCCACAATGTTACTCGCACTGTGCTCATCTAGTACGGAAACCACAACATCCTTTAAATGCTGCGCCTCTTGACTTGCCGTAGTCATTACTAACCCCACCGAAAACACCACACCGGTCGTAGTAGCCTTACTGTATACAATTAACCCGGTATGCACCCACTATATTATAGAGTATTTTTACACTTTTCACTATCATGGTTCTGCGTAAGGCATGGTTATTTTATGAACATTGTGTTTGTCGTCATCTGTGTCGTTTTGTTGTCGATTTCTTCGCAGGTATCTGGTGCTCAAATATTCCGGGACATTGAAATAGAGGAAGTCATAAAAAAAATAAGTGCTCCACTATTCGGGGCTGCGAATGTAGATGTGAGTGCGATAAAGGTATTTGTTGTAGATGACGATTCAATAAATGCATACGTCTCCTATAACCACATATTCATTCACAAGGGACTTCTTGTCTTCTCCAAAGATCCTGGGGCTGTGGCAGGGGTTATAGCTCACGAAATAGGTCACATGTTTCATAATCACATAGTGAAGCGCGAAGGCGAGCGCATGAAAGGAATGGTGATTGGAGGTCTAAGTTACGTACTCGGTATGATAACCTCGATAATCGTGGATCCTAGGGTAGGCCAAGCTATTGTATCTGGCGGGAGTGCCGTGGGGTATGGAAACTTTATGGCATATAGTAGATCTCAGGAGGAAGTTGCTGATCAGTGTGCGCTAGAGTATCTTGATATGGCGGGCTATAGCAAGGATGGACTATTAGACGTCCTGCGGCATTTTAACAAGAATGAGATATACAACACTGATGCGGATAAATACATGGTATCGCACCCATTCAGTGAACAAAGGTTGAAAAGAATCCATAACTATAAGGAGAGGAGGGAACCGATAGGGTTTCTGAATGAAGATAGAGCCATGTTTTCAAGGGTAGTTGAGAAAGTAGAGGCTTTTATGACGCCTATAGATACGCTAAGGAGTAAAGAGCTTTCCACTTATATGAAGTCGATACTGAACTATAGGGAAGGTCGCTCAGAACAGGCACTTAATGATCTAGGCATTTTAATAAGCATGTCCCCCACGGACCCTTATTTGTTGGAAGTAAGGGCTCAAATTTTATACAAACTGGGGAAAATAGACGCATCTATAAGGGATTACGAGATGGCTCTACGTGAGCTTCCGGGAAATATACTCATGGAGTTAGAATTGGCTCAAGTATTGACTCTAAAGGATCCTAATAGCGCACTTAGACATCTGGAAAAAATTCTGCTCAGGGAAAGGAATGATCCACATGTATGGAGACAGTTGGCGCTGGTTTACGGGAAGATAGACAAGATTGACATGACATATTTTGCTCTAGCGAATAGCTTTTTCCTAGAAGGGAACAGTAAAATGTTTATGAGATATGTCAAACTATCGAAACAACACCTTAGAAAAGACAGTATCCATCTTAAGAAAATACTAGATCTGGAAGAGGCAGCTGCCTAACATGGAAAAGTATGTTCGTATTGATTGCACCTGTATCACGAATGCACTGACCAGCTCTTTGACCTTGGGTTTTTTATGAAGTCACCCACATTTAGATTCTCAGCGGTAGCTCGCCTATTATGTTACGCCTTTATCACGGAATGCTGTGGGACAGTAGTGAGCTAGTAAAGGTATAGCTTCAATTGTTGTTACGGGTGTAGTTATTGTGAAGATTCCTACAGGAGTGGGTAAATGATGAAGTATCACGGCGCCATGATGACCTCCGAAAGGATAGCGGGACGTTATAGTGACCACATAAACTGTTAATCTGGAGCAGGAACTCAGCTTTGCTTAGATGATTTTTCTTACATTGGTAAACCCCCATATATGTGCACCATGGAAGAGAATGCACTGATAGGTGCAACGCTGAATTATAGTGTGACATCGCATATGAAAGGAAGTCCTGACAACGCAAGAGGTAGTGACAACGCAAGAGGTAGTGGCTCCATGATGAGCTCCCTGGCCTCGGGTTTTGTCGGGTATTTACCTCACATTTAGATTCTCAGCGGTAGCTTGCCATATATATATGTGCGCTATGGAAGAGAATACACTGAGAGGTACAACGCTGAATTATAGTGTGACAACATATAAAAGAAAGTCCTGACAACTGAGAGGTAGGAGCTCCCATGACAAGCTCTTTGGCCTCGGGCCTTATAGCTGCACCTCTAGATTCCCAGCGGTAGCTTGCATTTTTTCACTACATCCGAGTCCATATTGAGCAATAAAGACTCTAGTGTGACTTCTAGTGTGCTATGCGAAAATCGAGCGCATATGTCACATGCAGGCACAAGCACAAAGTCCCGTTCGTGTATCCTCTTGTGGGGAATTGTAAGAGTTGTGTCTTGTATAGAAGATCTGCCGTAGAACAGTATGTCTATGTCTATGGGTCTTGGAGCCCACACTCCCATATTACGACGTCCTAGGCTCTTTTCTATGTCCTTTATGCTAGTCAGTAACTCAGTGGGAGACAGGTGAGTGTATCCAGAAATTGCCATGTTGAGAAAAGGTATATCCCAATTCAGGGGTGCATTTTCAGGCAGCAACGCCTTGCTTTCGTATACGTAGGAGTACTTTCTGTTACGCAATGGAAGCATCTTTGATGCCGTTATTAAGTTATCTAATCTAGATCCCAGGTTGCTCCCTAAAGCCAATACTATCATACCACCCTGTTTAACTTAGGAACACATGAGCATTTATGTATCCTTGTAGTGTGACATCGCATACCTCATGTCACATAACACACGTATAGTAGCCGTTACTGAATTTTTTGTATCTGGCTTCCAGGTCATCCATACTTACCTTAGCTATACCAGGAATGGTAAGTGTATATTCCCCTACAGTTTTGCCTATTAAGCCATATGGTGTTCCGGAAAATATTTGCTCGAATTCCTGTTGTTTATGTGGGCTTACGGTTACTAACATTCTGCTTTGTGATTCGGAAAACAGCACTGTTCTTGCCCAATCATCATCCTGCTGTATTCCATGTGTAGGTACGGCAGTAAGATTTATTTCTGCTCCCATGTTGCCGCCTATAAGAGATTTTATTATACCTACGGCCAAGCCTCCGATTCCGAGAGAAATAGCAGAATCGAGTATACCCATGTTTGTTGCGTAGTTTAACTTTCTATACAATGCAAGTGCGTGTTCTGCATGTACGTGCGGGACTTGGTTATTACCTCTACCACTGTAAAGCTGGTATTCTGACATACCAAGCTCATTAAAAGTTGTTCCTAGCACGTAAATTAGACTGGGCCCCTTAACGTGTTGAGAAACCGCATTCTCTATGTTATCGATTATGCCCAGAGTCGATATTAGTAAGGAGGGTAGTGCGGATACATGCACATCGTTTCCGTCAATGTCATACCCGTAAAAATCGTTAAACATGCTGTCTTTTCCGGATATGAAAGGTGTGCGAAACTTCACTGCATAATCATAACACGCCTGTGCAGCCTTCTTTAGCTGCCACAATCTTTGTGGATTTGTTGCGTCACACCAGCAAAAATTATCTATCAACGCTAAGTGGTCTACATCCCCACCTACAGATACATAGTTACGAATGGCAGTGTCTACTGCGCACGCAGCCATGCAATATGGATCTATTTCTCCGTAGACAGAGCCAAATCCTTGGGATTTCACTATGCCACGTTTTGACGACAATAGTGGCCTCATCACCACGGCGTCTACCGTGATTTTACCTTTTCCCTGTATAGGCTTTATTACAGAAGATCCCTGCACCTCATGATCATATTGCGAAGCTAGAAATTCCCGGCTGAAAACGTTTTTTCTTCCCATCATTTCTAGTAAGTCTTCCTCAATGCTAGTGTCCGACAGTTCAGTGGTTGTTGACACATACCTTGGTGACCATGGTTCGGTGTGCAACGCCAATTTTGGGCAGCCATTGTGCAGAAAATTGGTGTCTACATCCATGATAGTGGTGCCGTTATACGAGACAACAGCCCTACCTGTCTGGTTAAATTCGCCAACTATACTAATTTCAACATCATGCTTGCGCATTATAGCTTCTAGTGCGGGGTATTTATCGGGTGGCACAGAGAGAGTCATCCTCTCCTGAGACTCGGAGATCCATACTTCCCAGGGCATTATCCTATCGGTTTTTAGAGGAACCTTGCTCAATTCTACTACAAATCCTTTCTCCCCCATTTCCCCTACAGAAGAAGAAAGACCTCCTGCTCCGTTGTCCGTAATGGCGTGGTACAAGCAAAGATCACGGGCCTCTTTTATGATTGCGTCAGATAATTTTTTTTGAGTTATAGGACTTCCTATCTGGACTACTGTTGAATCTGCACTGTCTTCCAGTGCATTAGAGGAAAATGTTGCTCCATGGATACCGTCTTTTCCAACTCTACCACCTATTACCACTATATAATCGCCGCAATGTGCAGTTTTTTTGTGCGATGGTTTTTCTCCAATTTTTTTCGGTATGATTCCAGTGCTACCAACAAAAACAAGCGGTTTTCCACAAAAGCTACTGTGAAAGTACATAGATCCAAGCGCAGTGGGTATGCCAGAACGGTTTCCCCCCGAGTTTACTCCCATTATGACACCGTCCATTACCTGGGAAGGAGAAAGAATTGGCTCCGTACATTCCTTATCCCTATACAGAGGTTTTTCTAATGGCTCCGAAAAACAAAAGTAATAAGAGTTCAGTATAGGTTTTGCACCCATTCCAAACCCTATTATATCCCTATTTACCCCAAGGATGCCTGTTTCAGCTCCTCCAAAAGGATCGAGGGCAGATGGGCTATTATGTGTTTCCACTTTATCAACAATCAAAAAATCGTCGTCGAACACGATTGCACCTGCATTATCGGAAAATGCCAAAATACAAATGGGTGAATTAATCTCTGTAGTTGCCCGTTTTATGTAGTGTCCATACAACCCATCAGTTATTTCATCTATAGGAGAAGAGAAAATATTGTGCTTACAATGTTCTGACCATGTTTGTGCGAATGTTTCCAACTCCAGGTCTGTAGGATTACGATCTTCCTTTCGGAAGTAGTCTCTGATAGCGTGCATTGACGCGAGAGACAAGTTTAAGGCCCCCCGGTTCTTTATGCCTAATTTGCTAATTTTTAGAAGCTCAGAATCATCAATATTCAAATTTACACTGCATATGTCATCGCTTTCAACAAGGGTAGCGCCCACAAGTTTAGGTGTTAGATGAGATATGGGATGAGGAGTTGGGCATGGATTAGCTACCGAGACGCGAGCGCCAACAGATCTGTTTCCTGTAAATTTGACCTCAAACAATTTACCGCAAGGCTGCCTAGTTACAGATTTGCAGTACTTTATGAGCGGATTATAGGATACATGAGCGTTTGTAGATGTTTCAAAAAAAGAAATTTCTGAAGTATGTGCAGTAACACCTTCTATATCCAATACGTCCATGATTATTTGTGCGGCAGTATTGCCTACATTATCCGTAGTGCCCGGTAAATAAGCCACCTCTACAAGGTGCTCCGCTTCAAAGATGTCGAATAAGTCGTAGGGTTGAGCAGATATTACGTTTCTATACCCTGGAACGTTTGGTGCATATACATGATCTTCGTATACAAATGCGTAGGACTTGTCTGTGACACCATTTGATAAAAGTTGCGCTATGCGTAGCACATGGTCACGGTCTATGCTGTGAGGGAAGCATATTGTGTATGCCAACTTTTTGTCTTTGAGACGTAGTGTACTATCTACTGTGATGTTTACTATCATGCTGCCGCTACTTTCTAAATTCAATCATATATTATTGTAAACGCCTCAGTTTTGACATCTAAAAATCGCGCACAAGTGTTCTTAATCATCTATCTGGAAAATGCATCGCTGTGTGCTACTGTCTCAAAGGCACAGCTTTCAAGAAGCTGCACCCTTCAGGCGGAGATAAGCCGGATTCTGTGTTATGTAGTCATTCGTCTGGGATATGCATCACTGCGTACCTCAAGCGGCTTACCCGGGCAGTACTGTAAAGGAAGGTATAATGCCCTTCTTAGCCTTGCTCCTGGTGGTGGTTACCTAGCTGCTACGTGTTACCACTAGCACGGTGCGCTCTTACCGCACCTTTTCACCCTTACTCCCAAATAGGAGCGGTAATTTTCTGTGGCCCTAACCTGGAGTCACCCCCGGCAGGAGTTACCTGCCACCATCTTCCCTTGGAGTCCGGACTTTCCTCTGTACGCAAGTACAGCGACTACAACTCCACCTGAACCCGCATTCTAATTCATATTTGTGATTTACACAACATATGGCTATCCGCAAACCTGTACCTGGTGAGTTTCAAAACGTCGCGCATGCGAAGGTTGCGTCTGAAGAGATTCCGGAACATAGATCATATGATCATCTGCAAACTGGCGAGTTTCAAGCCGCACTACTGCGTGTCTGTGGGGATTCCCGGACATCAAATATGTGACATGCCTCCTGACGGGTTTTTCAAGATGTGGCGCATGCAAAGGTGCCTAGAACATAGTCCATACGGCTACCTGTGAAAACTCGTGCCAAACAAGTTTT
>NZ_JAWLNY010000008.1:0-27816 GCF_036903315.1 Anaplasma bovis
CATAAGATTATCTGGATATATGGAAGAGGAGAAATTCCATATCGCTAGAAATCACCTGATACCCGCTCTTCTTCAGGAACATAGTTTGCGTTCGAAGGTGTTTCCTAAGTGTGTTCTCTTTTTTTACGTAACCAATTACTACTTTCCGCAGCTACAGAAAATACAATTTTAGTCTACTGCCCCGTAACAAAATTTATGACCTTTGAGGGAACATAGTGCACGGTTTCCACATTTTTTCCATTAATACGGCGTTGTGCAAGTTTTAAAGAAGCCTCTTTGATTTCCTCGTCACTTGCGCCAACAGCGGCCTTCAATACACTGCAGAACTTGCCATTTACCTGTACAGCTATGTTGACAAAACTCTCAACAAGCAGCTCCTTTCTCACATCAGGCCATTTTTGTAAATGCAGCATACCCTTCCCGCCCACACTTTCCCACAATTTTTCTGCAATGTGAGGCATAAACGGCTCTATAACCCTGAGGAAAATACACACAGACTCATCCTTAACTGCCTTTTGTATGGAAGTATCCTTCAGAAGCTCAAAAAGCACATTACTCATCTCCCTGATTTTTGCTATTGCACAATTTAACCTGCACCGTTCTATATCCTCGCCTATTTCATTTAGAAGCTTATGTATGCGTGATATGTGCATAGAATCACTTGCGCTGATCTCTATTGTATTCCCACCTGGAAAGCACTCTACCCTGTACACACTTATGGCATCCCATAGGCGCTCTATATATCTCCAAGAACCTGCTACCCCTGTATTGCTCCATTCTATATCACGTTCTGGCGGAGTATCAGACAACATGAAAAGTCTTATCGTATCGGCTCCATAGTTCGCGATTATTTCACCGGGATCTACCACGTTCTTTTTCGACTTGCTCATTTTTTCAATTTTTCCGCGTATAACCTTTTTTCCTTCAGCAATCATCTTGTCTGCGTCTTTCGGGAAAAGGTAATTACCAGATTCGTCTTGGTAGACTACGTGACAAACCATCCCCTGAGTAATTAAGTTGCGAAATGGCTCCTCTACGTTGAGATACCCACACTTTTTGAGGGCTCTACAAAAAAACCTTGCGTATAGAAGATGGAGGACTGCATGCTCTACTCCACCTATGTAGTAATCGATAGGAAGAATTTTGTCACACAAAGCGGACTCTAAGCGACGCTCTTCACTGCAAAATGCGGCAAAGTACCACGAAGACTCAAAAAAAGTATCAAAAGTATCAGTTTCTCTACAAGCATCGGCGCAACATACAGGACATTTTACATGCTTCCAAGTCTGGTGAGTATCTAACGGATTTCCCCCCTTAGTAAAGTCCACATCTACAGGCAATACAACGGGCAAATCCTCCTTCTTTACTGGCACTACACCACATTCCTTGCAATGTATTACGGGAATAGGACACCCCCAGTATCTCTGTCTTGATATACCCCAATCTCTTAGTCTATAGTTTGCTACGTGTTTGCAATTTCCGAGTGATTCGAGCTTCTCAATCATCACGCGCTTCGCATCACCAACTTTTATGCCATCCAAAAAGCCAGAATTCTTATATATGCCATCTCCTAAATATGCCTCTCTATCAATATCACAGAGCGCACTATTCTCAGGAAAAACCACTTGGTACACTGGAAGATTGTAAACTTTTGCAAATTCAAAGTCCCTCTGATCATGTGCTGGACAACCAAATACAGCGCCCGTACCACATCCCTGTAGTACATAATTTGCAACATATATTGGCAATGCCCTATCTAGGAAAGGATGTTTGGCGACTAGACCAGTATCCATTCCAACCTTGTCAGTATCTTCTTCTCTGGAGGCAGTTAAAATCTCATTGATGAATGCATGAACCTCATCATTATCAACATGACGCAACATCTCATGATCTGCTGCAACCGCACAAAATGAGGCACCGAACAGCATGTGCGGAGCGGTTGTGAAGACTTTCAACTTCTCCTGGCAACTGGTGTCAAATTCTATGACAATGCCTTCAGTCTTCCCTATCCATCGCTCCTGCATCAGCTTGACTTTATCAGGCCAGCCAGTTAAATCCTTCAAACCGTCTAGTAGGCTGTCAGCAAAGTCCGTAATTCTCAGAAACCACTGAAACAGTTTACGTTTTTCTACTACTGCTCCAGACCTCCATCCAAGCCCATCTATAACTTGTTCATTTGCCAAAACTGTCTTATCCACCGGGTCCCAATTGACCCAAGATTCCTTTCTATACGCTAATCCCTGCTGTAAAAAATCCAAGAAGAAAGCCTGCTCCTGCTTATAATATTCCTTGGCACACGTGGTTAACTCTCTATCCCAGTTGTAGGAAATACCAACAGCTTTCAGCTGTTCTCTCATTGCAGTTATGTTATCCCTTGTCCATTTTTCTGGGCTTGTACCATACGACAAAGCTGCATTCTCAGCTGGAAGTCCGAAGGCATCCCATCCTATGGGATGTAGCACACTATTGCCTGTAGCACGCTTATATCGCGCTATCACATCTCCTATGACGTAGTTCCGTATATGCCCCATGTGTATACTTCCAGAGGGGTATGGAAACATGCTTAGAACATAGCACCCTATATCCTGGCCAGATGGTATGTTAAAGTCCCAGCGCCCTTGTACCTCTTTTTCTACACGTTTAAAATCATAACTCATCATCTATCCGCAAACTTTCATAAACAGCCTCAGCTACGTATCTTCCTTTTGGAAAAACTTCTAGGCAGACATACCCCATATAACCCACCCCATTTGGTATCTCAAGCTATATATGACACACCAAAGTCTTCATCTTATTTACGCATGTAAAACTACCACCATACATTTCAAGTTTTACCATACTAAGGTAGTATGCGTTGCACCATACCAGATACAGCGTTATTCGCGCCTTATAGGAAAATTAATCAATTTATACTATGCATTGTAGTGAGTAGTTTGGTCTCATTTTCAGTATCGCAGATTTGGACGCACCTTCGCGTATTGCTTTTCGTTCTGCGGAATCTGGACTTCTGAGTTTGTATACCGGAGCGTCATATGAGGGGAAAACGTTGCCCAAGTGGTCAAAAAGTTAAGCTTCAGATTCTAAACATAATACGAAATACGATCTACAAAAGCCAATGGAATCAAACAGTAGCTGCAAAGATAATAGGCGTAGATCAGCCGAAGATATCGCAGATAATAAATGGGAAAGCGGCAGGGTTCTCCCTAGAGAGGCTGCTTGTATTCCTACTCAGGCTCGGTTGCGATGTTCATCTATCAATCCACACTGACAGAAACCGTGTAGACTACAGTATGGAAAACTCAATGGCAAAGATTGATCTTGATTCCATAGATATGTCTGTGTTCTATGGCGATTCAAAATAGTCCTATACTACAACCTGTAAGTAGCATTTGCGACGCATCCCAACGATTCGCAGATTTGTATTTAATAGCTTCACTGGTGTGTTTTGTGAAGTTAGGTTAGCAACTTTAACATCAATGTGTTGCATATGATATGGGAGAAGGATAGAATTCTGGATCTATTATATTAGACACGGGGTTGGAAAAGTGGAAGACGGAGAGGATTTTTCGTACTGTGACAGCAATAGGTTTAGGTTAGTGATCTTGGCTAGCCAGAGAGCTCACGAGCTGAGTTCTGGAGCGATGACCTTTGTTGCTCGTCAAGATAGCAAGAATACCGTTGTAGCTCTAAGAGAGTTAGCTGAAGGTCAGTTGAATGTATCGGACGTATTCGGCTTGGCAGTACAACGATGTAGGAAATACTTCGAAGAGTTTGCGAACCCCAGGAATGCAGCATCTAGCATTCGCGCATCGTCTAGGTCTCCGCACTCTGCAGATGGAAAGAAGGTGGCATATTCTGCTTTCCTGGATCAGGACAAGTTCCTTTCAGGAAAGGGTAGTGACATAGATGGGTTTTAGTGCTCTTATTGTGGTGTAATCCCCTTTTCTGTTGTATACTATGCGCGTGTTAACTCTGCTAGTTCTTATGTGGTATTGCGCGGAGCTTGGTCGTTTTGCAGTAGGTTTTTTCCATGAATGTCAAAGCTGATGATAGTGATGCCTGGAGCTATATAGAGAGCATAGCGCGTCCTATAAGCTCTAAAACCCCTCTAGTGCACACTTTTGCAAAAGAGGAAGATCCTGTATCTGGTAGCGGAAACCGAATAAAGAAAATCTGTGTAATCGATGAAAAAGATGTGCGTGAAACCTTTTCTTCTAAGAGTAGCAGAGGGTGCGACAGGGAGTTTTCTACATTGCATGCAACGGGTAAGTATGATGAGCAATTGCCGGAGACAAAAACCCAGGGCATGGCACCTATTTACCGAGAAAATTGCGGGTTGATTTCGTGCATAGACAAGAATACCAAAGCACGCATAGACCGAGGTTTATATCCTATAGACAAGTTACTAGACCTGCATGGATACAGCCAAGACACTGCATGTGGCGTACTGTTAAATTTCATCACTAGCAGTTTTTTATCGGGTCACAGGTGTGTATTGGTAATTACTGGGTGGGGAAGTAAAAACTCCGGCAAGAACAGCATAAAGAGCAGTTTTCACAAGTGGTTGCAGAGCACCAGAATATCCAACATGCTTCTATACTATACGCAGGCTATTCCTCCGCACGGGGGCAAGGGTGCGTTTTACGTGTTGTTGCGTAATAAGCACAAGCTCACGTGATGTTCTCACAGATTTTAAGAAATTAATTATTGTATCTTTTTGTGCTGTGATATAGAATGGCGCAGTTTTTTGGCTACGAGTGAGCCTTTGGGTCATATTCTCCTAAGGGGTTTGCCAGTCTGCTGATATGGAGAGTGTGTATGTACGTGGACTACTCTGAAGTTTATCCTGCATCTGAAAAAGTATATGTCCGAGGTAGCATACATAAGGATGTTATGGTTGGCATGAGGCGCATATCTATCAAGGGGGGAGAGGCGCAATTTACCGTATATGATACCAGTGGAGTGCACACTGATCGCGATGTAAGCATAAACTACGAGTCTGGTATTAGAGATATACGAAGCAAGTGGATCAAGAGAAGGAACGATGTTTCTGTTGTTGAGAAGAACTCATATAATTCCACGAGCAGTAACAATTTAAATTTCAGAAACTCTGAGGTACTACGGAAAAATGCTTGTGGTACTCCTGTGACCCAGCTCTTTTATGCAAAACAAGGGATTATAACCCCAGAAATGGAGTATGTTGCCATAAGAGAGAATACATTATTGGAGAATCATGCTGCTTTATCTGGTAAGGTTAGGAGGGATTATAAAGAGATTACTCCAGAATTTGTGCGGCAGGAGATTGCCTCAGGGAGGGCGGTTATACCGTGTAATATAAACCATCCTGAGTCTGAACCTATGATTATAGGGAGGAATTTCTTGGTCAAAGTGAACGCCAACATAGGAAATTCTTCTGTTCTGTCACATATTGAGGAAGAAGTAAAAAAGATGGTGTGGGCCGTCACATATGGCGCTGACACAATAATGGATTTGTCTACAGGAAAAGATATTTTCAATGTACGTGAGTGCATAATACGGAATAGCCCTGTTCCTGTGGGAACTGTACCGATATACCAAGCGCTAGTTAAGGTTAACGGGGTTATTGAAGATCTAAACTTTGACGTATTCAAAGAGACTCTCATCGAGCAAGCGGAGCAGGGGGTGGATTATTTTACTATTCACGCTGGTGTATTGAAAGATTATGTGGGCTACGCCTTAGGGCGCACAACGGGCATAGTATCACGTGGTGGTGCGATAATGGCAAAGTGGTGTACTGCGCACAATAAGGAGAACTTCTTATACACAAATTTCAGGGAGATATGTGAAATAATGCGGGATTACGACATAACGTTTTCTCTGGGAGATGGGTTGAGGCCTGGTTCTATAAGTGACGCCAATGATAAAGCCCAGTTTTTGGAGCTTGATACCCTGGGTGAGTTAGTGCGAATAGCTAGGGACTACGATTGCCAGGTAATGGTAGAGGGTCCCGGGCACGTACCGATGCATTTAATAAGGGAAAACGTCGAGAAAGAAGCAAGCATATGCAGTGAAGCACCATTTTACACATTAGGCCCGATAACAACGGATATAGCTCCAGGATACGACCACATAACGAGTGCTATTGGTGCTGCAATGATAGGATGGCATGGGACAGCTCTGTTGTGCTATGTGACTCCCAAGGAGCATCTAGGGTTACCTAATTTGGAGGACGTAAAGGCAGGAGTTATTGCCTATAAGATAGCCGCGCATGCAGCAGATTTAGCTAAAGGCACAGCATCTTCTTATATGAGGGATATGGCTCTCAGTGAGGCAAGATTTGATTTCAGATGGGAAGATCAGTTTAATTTATCAGTAGATCCAAAAACTGCTCGTTCATTGCACGACGAGTCACTGCCGGGAAAGGGGGGAAAGACTGCTCATTTTTGTTCTATGTGTGGCCCTAAATTTTGCTCTATGAAAGTACACAAGGATATAGAACAGGGCGAGGCGTTGCTCTACACTGAGGTATAATGTCGCTGAGATAATCAACAATATAGTAGGTTCCGCTTCTGCTGTGGGAAAAGTCCATGCTTTAGACTAAGGCATAATGAAATTGGGATGGTTCAAAAATACATGGCACAACGAATCACACAACAAGCCGCCGCCGGAAAACTGAGGTATAATGTAAGTCAAGGTGACACAAAATATGGTAGATTTTGCTCCTGTGATAGATAAGTCCCTCCAGGCTTCCTTCAAGTGTTGCCGCGCAATGTGTTTCTTATGTCCCCCTATTATCACATCCATCTACTATGTTCTGAACAGATGAGAAGTCTCATGTACGACCCAGTGCGTAAGTTCTTGCCTGCTGCAGAATGGCCCAGGCTTTGCTTTTAACTGTTCTCAGCCCAATAGTCTTCCTTATCTTTACCACCATGTTTCGAACAAAAAGATAAAAGTAGGACTAAGCATTACTTTATACTGAAGTGCAGCGTAGTAAGATAACCAGCAATGCGGCAAGTCTAGCTAATGCGAGGACAGGAAGTTCTTTACAATGAAGTGTAATATAGTAGGCCTTATTAATTGGGGACAGGAAGTTGTTTTACACTGATATAATGTCAGTGTGATGGTTCGAAATACATCACACAACGAATCGTATGACAAGCCACCGACGGAAAACTGAGGTATAATGCAAGTCAAGGTGACACAAAATATGGTAGATTTTGCCCCTGTGGTAGACAAGCTCCTCCAGGCTTTGCTTAACTATTGCAGCGCAATAATGTCTTTCTCATATCCCACTACTATGTTCCCAACCGACGAGGAGTCTAATAATGCCCAGCCCAACGCTCCAGTTCTTGCTCGGATCTTAGGCATCAAATGAGTCTGTAGACCTAATCGTTAGCAAGGATATACGCGATGCTATTATGGTCGTTGAGATAGCATAAAATACAGTATATTTGCCCCTGAGCGGGAAAGCCCCCCCAACTCCCACCTTCTTGCCATTGCAACGCAACATCCTCACTACATCCCTATATTCCTATAAGATGAAGCCTAGAGATCTACAAATTCCGAGCAGTGAGCTGCTTTACACTGAGGTATAATGCCGTTGAGGCAACCCAAAATATAGCCAAAAATACAGTAGAGGCTCGCTCCTGTGGTAGATAAGCTCCACGCTGTGCTTAACTGTTCTCAGCCCAATAGTCTTCCTTATCTTTACTACCATGTTTCGAAAAAAACCACTCGGTAGCGTGTGGATAGCGAGAAGAGGTGTTGCTCTACACACACTGAGGTATAATGTCGCTCAGATAATCAACAATACAGTAGGTTCCGCTTCTGCTGTGGAAAAGTCCATGCTTTAGACCAAGACATAATGAAATTGAGATGGTTCAAAATACATCATGCAACGAATCACATAACAAACCACCGCCAGAAAATTGAGGTATGATGTAAGTCATGGTGACACAAAATATGGTAGATTTTGCTCCTGTGGTAGATAAGCTCCTCCAGGCTTCCTTCAAGTGTTGCCGCGCAATGTCTCTCTTATGTCCCCTATTATCACATCCATCTACTATGTTCTAAATAGATGAGAAGTCCTATGTACAGCCCAGTATGTAAGTTCTTGCCTGCTGCAGAATAGCTATCGTCCCTTTCTTAGCTGTTGTAGCGTAACATGTTCTTTATATCATCCACTATGTTCCTGACATACGAAGACACAGCAACCCTACTCAAGCCCGTATTTATGTAAAAATCGGCAAAATTCTGTCTTTTTCCGTATGTTGCCTGTAATGACAAGATAAATTCCATGTCCTTCCTGGACATCCCCCTTGCCGCGAGTCTTTCATACTGCAACATGCGGCATACGTACACATGAATTACAAAATCGCACGCTCTCAGAAAGCCTTTTTCGAATAACAGCGGTATATCTAATATTACGTAATCGTGGCCAGCTCTCCTACTATCTATCATGAATTTTCTTTGTCGTTTTATAAGTGCCTTGTGTACAAGCGACTGAAATTCTTGCCATTTGGCGCTGTATACAAAAAAATGCTTCGCTAATTCTTTTTTCGAGACGCAACCTTCGGAAATCGAGTCGGGGAAATACTCTTTGACGAGATTCGCTATATCCTCATCATTTGAGTACATATCGTTTACCTCCATGTCAGCGCAAAACACCGCCGCATTACAAAATTTTGCAAACATACCCGCTATAGTGGTTTTACCCGAACCGGAACTGCCACTAAGTCCTAAAGTTATCACCACGCCAATCAACTAAAACCCTGAATTAGTGTAATGCATAGTGCCAGGAAAATATACACTCACGGCGCAAGGGAGCGACACTGCGGCGTCGTTGTAAATATATCACCATAAGAAATCTGTATGAAATATATTAGATACATGCCACTTGTGTACCATTACTTAAAAATTTCACAAGCGAAGAGGTATACATTTCATCATTATGTGTCATTATATAAGGATCAGATGGGTTGAGATTGTCGTAACAGTTCAGAGACTGGTACAATGTTAAAACAAGCGGTGCGTGCTCTAGAAAGTGATGAGGTTATTTGCTTCCCAACAGAGACGTTATACGCTCTCGCGTGCAATCCCTTCAGCGAATCTGCTCTATGTAGGCTATATGAACTAAAACAACGACAACATGCAAAGCCTTGTCCCCTATTATTCAGTAGTTTAGAAGAGATTTGCAAATTCTCCGACGTAGATGAGGCCGATATTACGACGATGAGAATTCTATTAGATGGACAAATAACGTTCATCCTGCCTCTTCCCGCTATCCACACGCTACCGAGTGGTTTTTTTAAGAATACCTTAGGTGCGAGAGTATCGAGTCATAAAATTGCTCTCAGCATACTGCGTACTTTTGGATATCCACTTGTGGCAACCAGCGCAAACATATCTGGCATTCCTGGGGCAACAAAGGCATCTGACGTTCCGGAAGCAATAAAAAGCGGTGTCTCAGTATTTATAGAGGACGATGCAGATGTCACAGGCATGTGCTCTACTGTGTTTGATATCAAGTCACATACGATACTGAGAGAAGGCTCTTTTTCTGGTACGAAAATTTTTGACATAATAAATACAGTAATGCAGTAGTATGCAAGAGATTGTCGGACATTATAAACAAAAAACCTTCCTGTGGGAGAATTACAGTGAGTCACCGACTTGGCTTTTATCAGGCAGAAAAGGTATAGGTAAGTACACCACCGCGCTGGCGCTAGCGAAACATATTTTTCAATGTGATAGCATAGATTCCTATCCTGATGTAATGCTTGTGGATGGAAGCACGTCATCGATGACGACAATCAGAAAGGTTAAACACTTTCTGCAGATGACTCCCATGGGCTCTTCCTATAAGATGGCTATCCTAGATAACGCAGATGACTTGAACGAAAATGCAGTCAATGCACTATTAAAAATTCTTGAAGAGCCATTAGGAAAATCCCTAATTTTTCTTATCAGCCATAACATTCATGATATTCCTATTGTCTTGCAATCACGCTGCATGATTCTGCCCTTTCAAGAACTGAGCATTGAGGAGTCAATGCAAGTTATAAAGCTCAATTATCCTGACATGCAGCACATAGAAACAGCTGCTTCCTTATACCCAGGAACCCCTGGGATGGTAACGGAGGAAATTGATAGTGAAATATCTTTGTATGAGACTATAGAATCCATTGTCTACAACAAAAATGAGAATTTTGCTTTAGAAAAGATATTAAAAACAGAGCTATCTATCGAGAAGATAGAGTATTTGGTACTGAGATCGGTATTTGATTATGGGGTAAAAACGGCAGACGTATATGAAGCAACCTCAGACAACAAAAATATGCTACAGCACATTTCAGAAAAGTACTCAGCAATACTTAAAACTTTTAGCACTTCTCGTAAGTTGAATATACAAAAAGAGGCCACGCTTTTTAAGGTCTTAGAGATAATGCGGTCGTTGGTTGTAAAGCAGTTATAAGTTCACAAATTTTTAGTGTTTGTTACCAAGGTGTTGCCAACATCAGTAAGATTTTGTGATTTTGCCTGAAAAATGCAGCTGTGCTTAATAATACATTAGTCAGCAGCTACGAATTTAGTTGACTATGCAGGCTAACCTAATATCCTAAGTCCGGTTAACTTGTATTGAAGCTAGGGAGTTTATTTATGAGTAAAGAGATCATAGTCAGAGCACTGATGTCAGGCTTGGGCTTCACCAAAAAAGATTCTAGCAGCGCTTATGATGTAGTGATGTCTGCTATAAAAACAGCTTTAGAAACAAATAATTCTATTCGCTTGCATAACGTAGGCACTCTACATGTAATTCAGTGTGCTGAGAAGAAGTACCATAATCCGAAAACAGGTCACCTTGAAACTCTGCCTCCAAAGAGGAGAGTACGCTTTAGGTCTAGTAGAAAGTTGCTTGACACTGTAAACGTGTAATTAGCCTCTGGTGATGCTATTTAATGGCGTGGAGGTGTTACACAAGGTTTGGCATGGTTTTCTCTGCTAAATGCGCAATTAGGAGATGTATAGAAGCACTTTAGGTGGTGTCTTCAAGTGTGGATAGTTCGTGCTTTGTCTGTATATAGGTGGGTTTATATTAGATATATGCGCTTTCTGCAGTCTTGTAATTGACACTTTACGCGGGTTTTGAGCTGTTTTTGTGCTCGTGAGCGTGTGGTGTATATAGGTCATCTCCTTTTTGCAGCATTGGGATTTATGTAGCATGCAAATAGACGTAGGTTTGCATGCACCTTTAGTCTTGTGTAGTGATGATTTTCTTCATTTTCTCCACAACATATGCAATCCCATGGGTTACTGCTTCGCATATTATGAAGTGTCCTATGTTGAGCGCAGATATTTCTGGTACGGTGGCTAGGGTCTTGGCAGTTGTGTAGTCAATTCCGTGGCCGGCGTGTACTTCCATGCCTAGTTTTGCTGCGTAGCGTGCTGCTTCTTTTATTTCTTCAAGCATTGGCTGCTGCTGGTGCATGCAGTACTGGCCGACGTGCAGCTCTATTTTATCAACGGCTAATTTTTTAGCATACTCTATTTGAGCTTGCTGGGGGTCTATAAAGAGAGTTGTTTTTATTCCGCGTGACTTAAGTTCAGATACTACAGGAAGCAGCGTAGCAAACATCACTATGGCATCGATACCCGCTTCTGTGGTTCTTTCTTCCCTCTTCTCTGGAACTATACATACACTTTCTGGAGACATCTGCTTGGCAAGTAGTACCATTTCGTCAATAGCAGCCATCTCTAGATTAATCGGAGCAGTTATTCCTTCCTTTAACTCCAGCAAATCCTTATCACGTATGTGCCTTCTGTCCTCACGTATGTGCACAGTAATAAAATCTGCACCATGTGCAATGGCGCTTTTAGCCACCTCTATAACGCTTGGGTATGAAGTATCCCGTAAATTGCGCAAGGTAGCAACATGATCTACGTTAACACCTAACTGCAAAATAACCCCTCCTTTTGGCGTAAGACATATTACATGAAAACCACTGAGTTTTACACAAATATCTCTTATTCTTCTCTAACCTTATTACGACGGGTTGTTTGTGCTTCTAATCTTACTAGATGATAACTCGCAGGTACGGAACCTAAATATCCCCCACCCTTTACATCCATAAAGAGACTTCTTGCTTAGGGGGGATATTCTAGGCACGGACAGAGTGGCAGGCTTTCTTAATGTTCCATACACATGCCCTGGCCTCTCTAGTACCACTATGGATACCATTTTCAAAAAATCTCTCCATCTGTACCACAGGTGTATTGTTTCTAAAATATCTGAGCCCGCTATCCATACGAACCTATAATGCGGGTTTCTACTCATTAGCAGTAATATAGCTTCATAGGCATATGGGCTATTCACACTAACTACCCTCATATCCCTACGTCCACTAATCTTTTTGCACACCAATTCTTCTCTCTCCTGCAAAGTGCGTTCACAGCTTTGCTTAAGAAAATTCCTATCCGTTACAAGCCACCATACTTGCCTTAGTTGCAGAAACTTCATTATCTTATCTGCTACGTATACGTGACCATCATGAGGTGGATCAAACGATCCGCCGAATATTCCTATAGTAGTCATATTCACTACACATACACAAAATCTACACTTGCTCTGTAGGGATTATTAACCTAGTTTAAAAAAATTAACAATTAAAGTTTAATATTATTGAAATATGTAAGACATACTGTAATATGCGTGTGTACCTTCCAAATTCAATAGCGCTTTTTGCGCTAAGTTCCATCATTTTTATGCCAGGTTTTCAACAATGAGTAAGAAAATAGAAAAAAGTTTACCAGAGGAGTCTAATGTCCGGCCCAAGGCGTCGGTTCTTGCTCGGATACTAGCGTCAAATGAGTATGTAGACCTACTTGTTAGTCAGGATATACGTGATGCCATTATGGAGCATATCAGAAGGCTTCGCGTTAGTAAGGATTCTGATGATGCAGAGCTTCTGGAAAAGCTTAGGGATCCAGATTCTCGCGAGAGTGATGAACTTCTTAAGCAGGTGCGTACTAGCTACCTTAGTAAAGAGATGAAAGAGCGCATACGCGAAGGTTTCGGAGACAGAAAAGCTGAGCTTGTTTACAATTACATGTATAAGCGACTCATTACTATCAACAGGCGGTTTACTCTTGGACTTGCTCTGTGCAAATTAGCTCATCGAACTGAAGCAGCAGATACAGTTTCCCGTCTTTCTTCTGCTGATTTTGTCGCTTTCGTAGATCTTGTAGATGGTATCTGCAACATCCCTGAAATAACTGAAAAAGAGGCTTCCTTGCAACAGCATCGCAAAGAACGCGCTTATACCGCTTCAACGGCTTCATTGCCTGAAAAGCTTTTGAAAAAGTTTTTACCTGACGCTTCACAGGGAAACATCACTTCTGTAATGATGGACTTCATCAAGGAGAAGATGAACTTTGGCGGAAAGGAAAATAAGCATACAGACGACATATGCATGGATCTGCTGCTTGCATCTCCTTTCAATAATCTAATGATGTTTTTTGCCGCTTCAGTTACTGGAAGTCTGGGATTTATGGTGATGACACTGCCACTTTATATAACGTGGACTGCAATATCGAGCCTGAAGAGCGTTGTAACCGTTAGATCTGATATCCCAGATGTAAATCATCCTACAGTTGGAGCTCGATTCACAAAACTGCTGACTGACTCAGACCGGACCTCTCCCCTGCTTATACGTCAGACAAACAATGCAGATAAGTCTGGATTCGTGGAAAAACATAAGAAGAAAGACGTTATCCACCAGCAGTTGGCAGAAAACCCTTCACAAGGCCGCCCTGATTATTACTCTTCTGTGTACAGCAAAACTGCACGCTCTTCTTTGTCTGTAGAAAATCGTAGATAACTACCTAAGCATCCTAATCAACAAGCTTATGTCCCCAGCAAGCTTAGAATCGCTATCCATGAACTTTTCGACCTGTCTCACTGCGTGTATCACAGTAGCGTGATCCCTGCCGCCGAAACTCCTGCCTATGTCGGGTAGACTTTTTTGAGTGAGACGCTTGGACAAATACATAGCAACCTGTCTGGGTCTAGCCAGCGCGCGAAGTCTTCTAGCAGAGTACATATCCTCCAGCCTTATACCAAAAAACTCTGCAACTTTCTTCTGTATCGCATCGATGGTGACGAGCTTATGGTTTGCTCTCAACAAGTCAGAAAGAATATCGCTAGCAAGCTCAATGGTAACGCTGCCACCAATAAGGGAAGAGTGCGCAACAACCTTGTTTAGGGCACCCTCCAGCTCTCTTATGTTTGACTTGATATTCTTTGCAAGAAACTCCAGGACTTCATTGGGCACGTCTATGCCCATTCTCTCAACTTTTAACTGCAAAATGCCCAATCTCAACTCAAAAGTAGTCTCATTTATATCGGCTACGAGCCCCCATCCTAGGCGCGACTTTATTCTATCTTCTACTCCATCGAGATCACTTGGTGACCTATCTGCCGATATAACAAGCTGCTTACTCTGATCTATAAGCGCATTGAAGGTGTGGAAAAACTCCTCTTGAGTACTGTCCTTACCACTTATGAACTGCACATCATCGACCATCAATATATCCACTGAGCGAAACTGCTCCTTGAATAACATTATGTCCTTACTACGCAGAGCCGTAACATATTGGTACATGAATTTCTCGGCAGAAAGATACGCTATTTTCCTCTTAACACTAGATCCAAGCACATACCATGCAATCGCGTGCATTAAGTGCGTCTTACCCAATCCCACTCCACCATACAAAAATAGAGGATTGCTACCGGGTATGGGGGCAGAAGATTCCGCAACCCTTCTAGCAGCTGCAAACGCCAGCTCATTGGGCTTACCCACAACAAAATTGTCAAATGTAAACCTGTGGTCTAACGGAGAATGCAAATGATCATATGCTCCGCCACCAAAGTTGTTTAGACCAGGCGCAGCTTTGCCATCAGAAATTACAAAAGGCCCACCAGAATTCTCACCAGATGCCTTTTTGTCAGCTTGTCCTGAGGAACTTCCGGAAACACATATATCTATATAGCATACAGAGCCCTCCTCCGCTCTCCAGTATTCAAGAATCTTATCTACGTAATGAACTAGTATCCACTCTTTTATGAACCTAGTGGGCACGTGTAGCACAACCCTGCCGTTCTCATTTCCCGAATAGACAAGAGAGCTCAACCAACTATCGTATACAGCAGCACCGTAAAACTCCAACAGCTTTTTCTTGACTCGAGCCCAAGCTACACACTCATCATCAAAAGTGTACTCATCCTCTACAACGCAACAATCCGCAGCCCCAGAAGCACCTACCATACCCTCAAACCAAAACTACATAAACCAAATCCCTCTCGCGTGAGTACACGGGTACGAAACATACCTCAATAAGTAACACACACCAGCTGCATAATGCGCCGTCAGAACCTATAACCAATCAACAGCATCTAAGCAGAAAAACTCACCCCTCTCTCTACTCCTCCATAACCTTACTGATGTCAGGAGCATCAGCAGCCTTCATACCAACCACATGATAACCACAATCTACATAAAGGGTACTTCCAGTGGTCCCAACACCCAAATCACTCAACAAGTACAACGCCGCTCCACCAACATCCTCAATGGTAGTATTACGCTTCAAAGGAGCATTGTACCTGCTCCACATATGCACATACCTAAAATCTCCTATCCCAGCAGCAGCCAACGTTCTTACAGGTCCAGCCGAAATGGCATTCACCCTGATTTTTAGCCCTCCAAAATCAACTGCTAAATACTTGACGCTAGCCTCTAATGCGGCCTTACATACCCCCATTACATTGTAGTGGGGCACTACCTTCTCTGCACCATAGTAAGAAAGCGTCAATATGCTGCCCCCATTCTTCATCAGGGATTCAGCCCTTCTAGCAACACAGGTAAACGAGTAACAGGACACGTGCATCGATGTTAAAAAGTTGTCCAGCGACGTATCAACATATCTCCCCCTGAGCTGGCTTCTATCAGAGAAAGCCACCGCGTGCACAACAAAATCCACACCACCCCATTCTTTGGCCAATACGTCAAACATGGCGTCAACTGACTGCTCATCAGAGACGTCACACGGTATAACCAACTTAGAACCTATGGACTCCGCAAGGGGATCTACCCTCTTCTTAAGGGCCTCAGAGAGGTAGGTAAGAGCGACTTCTCCGCCTTGATCAGCTACAGCCTTAGCTATTCCCCACGCAAGGGATCTGTCATTGGCAACCCCTATGACCACCCCCTTCTTACCATGCATAAGCGTACCTGTAGACACAAGACCTCGCAAATCCAAACACTACGCATAATGAGACCAAGCGGGAGTGACGAGACTCGAACTCGCGACCTCAAACGTGACAGGCTTGCGCTCTAACCAACTGAGCTACACCCCCCACAGGTCAAGCGACATGCTAATGTCTATGCAGTGCATTGTCAATCACAGTTTTGATCACTAGTAAAATTAAATTTTTGCTGCTGCACTATCCACAGAAAAGCGATAGATCGGGAAAAAATCTCCGAACCTCATTGCCTCGTAATCCTAATTATGAAGTCCCTGCTATGCCCTCGGAAATCAACCTATTGACAATTTCAGGGTTAGCTTTTCCCTGCGTTTCTTTCATAACTTGACCAACGAAATATCCAAACAGCTTTTCCTTACCTTGCTTATACTCTAAAACTTTTTCCCTATTGCTACTGAGAACTTTGTGCACTATATCCTTCAAAACACCCTCATCCAAGACCTGCTGCAGCCCACAATCAGAAACTATTTTAAATGCAGACTCCCCCGTCTCAAACATTTTTGCAAAGACCTGCTTGGCTATCTTGGCCGAAATAGTACCCTCGACAATTAGTTTCAACAATCCGCCTAAATCCTCAGAACTCACCGGCGAACTCTTTATGTCCAGCCCCCTCTTGTTTAGCGCACCGAAAAGCTCCACCGTAACCCATGAAACAACTAGATCTACGGGAAACTTGGATACACCAAGTACTCTCTCAAAATACTCAGCAATATGCCTATCTGAAGAAAGAACAGACGCATTGTAAGTAGACATACCCAAGTCTTTCACATACCGGTTGAGTTTTGCATCAGGTAACTCTGGCAATGTGTCGCGTATGCTGCTTATAAACTCTTGAGTTATTTCAATAGGACGTAAATCTGGATCAGGAAAATAGCGATAATCGCATACATCCTCTTTTTCTCTCATAGTTTTTGTACTTCCAGAATCCACGTCATACAGCAACGTAGTTTGCCGTACTTTTCCGCCATTTTCCAAAATTTCGACCTGTTTTCTAGCCTCATACTCAATAGCCTGAGCCATGTATTTTATGGAATTTAGGTTCTTTATCTCCGAACGCACCCCTAGCGCACTTTCCCCCACTCTCCTCACTGAAACATTTGCATCGCAGCGCAATGAGCCATTTTCCATATCACCGTCACAAGTTCCTACATACCTTAGAATCATGCGCAGCTTTCTCAGATACTCAGCAGCTTCCTCAGCAGACCTCAAATCGGGCTCAGAAATGATTTCCATGAGCGCCACACCCGCTCTATTGAAGTCTAGACAGGTTTTTTCGCCCATGTGCATGCTTTTCCCAGCATCTTGCTCAAGGTGTATGCTGGATATCCTTATCTCCTTACCAGCGCCTATATTGTCCAGTACTATGCACCCATTCCTGGCTATGGGATGGTAAAACTGAGTAATTTGATAACCCAGCGCAAGGTCAGGATAAAAGTAATTTTTTCTATCAAATATAGAGCGGGTATTTATATCACAAGAAAGAGCAAGCGCGGTCCTGACGGCCTGTTCTACGCAGTAAAAATTCACAACCGGCAATACACCAGGCATAGCAACATCTAAAAGAGCAACCTGTGTGTTAGGGTCAGAGTTAAAGTCAGCAGAAGCCCCAGAAAACAATTTGCTCTTTGAGCTAACCTGCGCATGGACTTCTAGTCCAATAACCATCTCCCATTGATCACTACTTCCTTCTATTATTCCACACGTCACGCTAATTACTCTCCTATCACTTTAGGTTTGAAAAAAATGATGCAACTTCCTTGGAAGCCATGACTTTCCCGTGCACCACATAAGACTCGTGATTATCATCAATTTTAGAAAGCTCATAGCTATAGTTAACCATAATCCCCATGGAAGAAGAAATACCCTTCTCCGAGCTATCCGCCATCCAGTTAAGTCTTTTTATAGATGCACCATTACTGAGATGAAAATGAGCAACAGGATCTATCACTTTGCTGCCGTTCTTCGTATTCAAATAGTTTGCACACAATTTGACGAACATATCCTGCACAGCAACTGGTATGCAGGCCTCATTTTCTGAATTTATCGAATCAATATATGAAAGCAGCTCTTCTACGGGAAGAAATATGCCAAAGTTGCACAAAAAGCTATCCCCCTCCATCGAGAGCTTCTGCCTCAACCACCTAGTAAAGCCCGGAATGGGTGAAAGGGTTACGTAAGTCTTGATGTTAGGAAACTCACTAGATAACCTACTCACCACCCTCTTTATCAAAAAATTCCCCAAACTAATACCCGTAAGGCCCACTTGCGTATTAGAAATTGAGTAAAATACCGCAACCTTGGCATCATTAGGATCTTTTTTAGGTGCGCTGTAATCAAGCAACTCCTGTATGTTGTCCGCTATTTCATCTAAGAGAGCGACTTCCACAAAGATTAGAGGTTCGCACGGCACCTTGTAGTGAAAAAAGGCAAAACACCTTCTATCATAATCAAGTCTATGGCGCAGATCCTCCCAGCACGAGATTGCGTGCACCGCCTCATAGATAACCAACTTATCCAATAATGATGCGGGGGAATCCCACGTTATATGGCGCAACTCTAATAATCCAACATCAAACAGAGAGGAAAGTACGCTCTTTAAGTCCCTTTCTAAAGCAAAAAACCCCCCTTCTTCTTTGCCCAAAGTTATGACATCTGCTCTCATGTCTACTAAAAATTTCACCCCTTCCGACAGCGACATGAATTGCTTCAAAATGCTCAGCCTAGGCGAACACAATACCGCTATCAAATCAAATCTCAGCTTTTCTTCCAGATCGTCATCCGTATTGTCAATGTATTCCCTTATTTTAAGCTCTATGTCACTCCTTTCAGAGCTAAAATGATCGTTCAGTAGGCGCAAGAACCTAGCCTTGCCCGTGTCAGAAAGTTGCAAATACAGATTTCCTAGAGACACTGTGTTGTGCCTAGCCTTTACCTCGCCACCCTTGGGGCTTATGCACTCACGCATTTTGTTCAGCAGGTTACTGACATCCTGGGTCTTGGACAAATCCTTCCCTATGTTGCCAACCCATGAAAGAACGACATCCGTTACTTCATCTATAACCCTTGCAACACCGCTGAATGTTCTATGTTTTATTTTTAGCAGAGAGTTTTCCACATGAAAACTGCGTCTAGTCTACCTGCGGGTAGGCTACAGTATTTGTCTCATCTAGTCCACCAATAAGTTTATAATTTCTGGTGGCACGAATGTACAAACAAAATTGCGTTAGCGGCACCAGCGTTTTAGGCAACACGCACGTACTTCACAGGGGATCATTAGGAAAATTGCAGTACTTTCTACCGTAACAAAGACTTGAATTTTACGCACCGCAGGAATATCATCATCTCAGTCAGATTCTTGCGGTTCAGTTGTATGTCTTCTCTGGGTATCAATAAAGTCATTCTGGTCGGACATCTGGGTAAAGATCCAGATATCAGGGTGATGCAGAACGGGAAAGAGATGGCAAGCTTTTCTCTAGCTACCTCTGAGGCATGGGTTGATAAAGCATCGGGGTCTCGTACAGAGAAAACAGAGTGGCACAACGTTGTGGTGTTTAGCGAAGGGCTTGTAAAGATTATAAAGTCCTCTGCACGCAAAGGTAGCAAGGTTTATCTCGAAGGCTCTATCCGCACTAGGAAGTGGGTTGATCAGAACAACAGTGATAGATACACAACTGAGATTGTACTACAGAACTTCAATTCTGCATTGTGTCTGTTAGATTCTAGGGGTGGTGCACCAGTAAACGCTGATCAGTCCTACGAAGATGTAGATACTGCTACGGATAGCCGTGGCAGCAGATTCCCTGACGATAACGCTGGTGGCAGCTCTGACAACGCTATGAGCTTCATCATGGACGATGAAGGAAGTACAGATGAGGACATAGACGAAATACCATTCTAGTAATTCGGTCCCTCTTTTATGTGTTCTAGGCAAATTGCACACAAAAAACCCTAGGGTAACCCTGCTGAAGCCCTGGACATAGAGTGATTCACGTAGGGTTAGCACTACGCTGCTTCTAGTACATGACTACGCACCGCCGCTAGCATTGCCACAACAGATACACACCCTGCGCAGCTATTGCTTTGCTCTAGATATCATCAAAAGAGTGCAAGAACCTTCACTTATACTCTACATGCCTCTCAGGTAATAAGCTCTGTCACAGCTAGAAGTTGGGCCTAACAGAGCTCAAAACAGCGGATATACACTACAAAAAATATCTATCCACTATTTAGGAAGCAAACTGCAAAACGTAGCGCCCTTTATCATTCACCTTCACGAGGAAGACAAACACAACCAGTATAATCGAAGACAACACAGTGAGATATAGCCCTGGCATCGTGTCAAAGCCAGTATTGTGGTAAAACCATAAGCACAACGCCGGCGCCAACGCGCCCATAAGATAGCCTCCGCTATACCCCAAGGAAAAACATCTCTGCCTCACCTCTATAGGAAATAGGAAGATGACAAACGATCCGTACCATCCCAAATATAAGCCTGACAACACAGCGCTCATAAGCCTAGCAGCCATGTAACCTTCTCTAATAAAGTGCATGACTGGATACGCACATAGAACTATCGCACAGAGACAACAAATGAAAGATATCCGACGTTTCGCAAAGTCAGATACAAATATCCCAGTACTTGCACAAAGCGCCAGAAGCACCAGGGAAAACTCATATTCCAAAAACTTCGACTCTCGCCCTATTTCTAGATACACAACGGGTATGTAGAAAAACCCAGATGATAAAGAGGCCATAGAGGTGACTAGTAGTATAACACCTATATTCTTCAGCAGAGAAGTAGCCTTCATTGGACTCTCACTCTTACTAGCTGACGATGACTTGTATTCAATATACTCCGTGCTTTCTCGAATGAGACCTCTTAAGTAAGGAATGGAAAAACTTATGAGTACGGCCCCCATGAATGGTATCCTCCATCCCCACACCTGCATCTGCTCCACAGACAACATCGCTTCAGACACCTTTAGCGTCATCACTCCCACAATCATGGAAAACGCACAGAGAATTATCCTAACAGACCAAATTATCCTGATTCCTCTATCTCCAACACTTTCAGCCATAAGCACTACACCACCTGTCTCGGCTCCGTAAGCAAGTCCCTGCATAATGCGCAAAATTGATAGCAAGATTATGGAATAAATCCCCAGAACACTGGGAGTTGGTAAAAGCGCCATCCCCAGTGTGGAAAACACCAATAGTAGAGTGGAAGCATTAAGAGCCACCTTTCTTCCCTTCTTGTCTCCTATATAGCCAAAAAGTAGCGCACCCAGAGGCCTCGCTAGAAATGCGGTAGCAAAAACCAAAAAACTCATAAATGATGCAATGTACGCATCGTCCGAAAACCTAGAATCGTTCAGGAAAAACACCCTACTTATGGTAGGGCTGAGGATGCCATATACTATGAAATCGTAGTGCTCTATGATATTACAAAGAAGCGTAGCAAAAACGCTCCTATGCAGCCCCGTTATCCTCTCCCATAACTTGAACATCTTAGTACTCGTCTCGTGAGCTCCGCGAGTATAGCATTTCACTAAAACACTAGCAAGCTCGGTTATTTAGAATTTAAATAAAATTATACCAAAATCAGCAAACGAGCTCACATAGCCTGAATAACTTGTATTTTCCAACATAAATTACTTAAGCACGCCCCGAAAAAGATCATATTCTGCGTACTTTGTGTCGTCGTTGCCTGTGCAAAATGGAATCTTCCCCTCAAAGTACCTCATCAATAACGTCCCCAGTCCCTTTTTAGCGTCTTCTATGACATTCCAGAAATCTTTTATTTCCACGACCTCAACACCGCCAGGAGTCAATTTCCAATAAGTGAAAGATATATTGCGGCAATCTAAGGTTTCAGACACACATATCGCTTCAGCTATCTCTTTAGCCGCAAAACCAAGCTGCACGTCGATCTGAGAGGGCAGAGATCCTACTTTGTAGCGTATTATCTCTATTCTCCCGCTACTGGGATACTCCACTCTATCGCATTTGGCAGAAACATTGATACAACCCCCTATATTCCATGCAAAATCTCTCCTATTTTCAATCTTTGAAATGGTATCTTTTCTGCTCTTATCTGCCACAAAAAACTCTTTTACTGTTGCCCTGAGTCTAGGCCACCATATGTTCCACATGTGCGGACAATCCTTAATAACTGCTTTGAGCTCATCGTCTGATATAGAAAGAAGCATATCAAAATCGCTGAATAAGCCAGAGTGCTGCAGATATTTACGCAATACACGATGCACAATACTGGCAAAACCTATACCAGAAAATTCAACGTTTACAGGCTTAGCTGGAAAGATACCTAAAACATATCGTAAATAAAACACGTATGGATTATTTATCAGTGTATCAACGGCTTCTGCGGAAAGATTTGCCATGGCATCCTTCCTTTGCCCATCATCAGGACATGAGAATTGCATAATGTCCTCAGTTGCAGCTGTATCATAGCAACTATTAAAATCATTCACGGTGGGTAAGCTATCAGCAGCACCATTATCAGCAGTAAATGTCGTCAAGAAGTTCCAGTACCTAAGCAATATAGGCTCAGTAGTGGCGCTGCACGAGGAATTTATAGATCTACTGATATATACACAATTTGCGTTAAACAACCCATACAGGACATATAAAAAATACCCTCTGTATTCTTCTTCTGATGGGATATTCAATCTATTTCTGGTGCTACTATCGAGTAATCCACTGCACCTTGCCTTAAAGTATTCCTCTTCACTAAACCCCGATAATACTACGAGCTCTTTCTGCACGAAACTTGGAGAAATTAGGTCAATTCCGCCGACACTAAAGCAATGTCGCATCAGGGATGTATACAGCCCCCTGTATTTGTCTAGGGAAAATACCCTTACATCAGCACAGTTTTTCAAAATAACTGAGAAAAATTCTTCTACACACATGATCAGATCTTTATCGCCTTTGGGAGGGAAACCTATCAGTTTGTCCACACAGCAACGGTGCTCACTAGCAAGGCATCCCATAGTGTACTTACCGTCCAACAGGAGCAGCCCCCTAATAGCTTCAGTCACCCTATTCCAAAAATCCTTTAGCCGTGGCACATGTTCATTTACAACATCGCTAATGACAGAAAACCCTGTAGCAGCTCTGTTTCTGACTACTTGCATTTCGAAAAGAGTAACAAGGTTATCGTACTCCTCCCTATCATACCCCAATGTAACAGCAGGATTCTTCAGCATTGAGAGAATGTGCGGAGCTTCACCGCACGATATAACGGCATCAAGAATTGCCAATATCAAGGAAGATACAATGTGAAAGTAATCCTCATCAGCATACTCTTTGCATTCTGCAAGAATGAGAGAATTAATCCTGAGTGTGAGAGAACTGGGACACGTAAACAAAAATTGCTCGCTAATGTTGTTAAGTGGAGGCTGTATACCTTCAGCCATGCGCCCGCTACGTGCATTAATTAACCGATAAACGGCATTAAGATCCAGATTATGGGCTTTGAATTTATCAATGATGTGGGCGGCCTCCATACTTTCAAATTGAAATACGGCAGCCTTGATTTTGCTAGAGGTGTGCACATAAGACTTATCAGGCAAATCAAAGTTAAATAGCATATCAACTGCCTTATCATTGCTATTTTTACCCAGGTACTTGATATCACACCTTTTTATCTCCAACTCCCTCAACAGAGGTATTGTCCAATATTGGTAGTGGTCTTTCTTCGGAAACTCATGTTCTGTGAGATTTAAATTCACATATGGCAATATGATAGCGCATTCGTTCGCTATATCTTCATGTAATACTTTATATAAAAAACGTCTAAATAACTTGCTAAAAATTATACCGGAAATGACTACCTTCTTTCCCCTTATGGCATCTGTTATAGCATCTATACGTCTACAAGTTGCACCTTCAGTAGACATCTTTTTAAGCCACCATTGGGAAAATTCCTGCAGGAATTTCAATTTCCAACTTTCTAAGAACGCATCATCAATAGGGTAAACATCCGTGAAGCTAATCCCATTTGCACATACTTCACCCAGAAATAGCAGCAGCTCTTTTGCTAAATCTATCGGAAAATTGAACCCATGTATGGCATTGTATTCCTCTATAAACTGGCTACATAACAGGAACTTATCTATATTACTTAAATTAATAGTTGAACATTGTAAACAGTTGCACAATGTCACATCAGAAAAGGCTAATATCGTGATATCAAGTGTTTTATTGGTAGTTTTTAATATTTTACATGAAATATTTCCTATATCTCTAACACATGGCACAACTATGGTATCAACATTCTGTGAAGCAGCGTATTTTACCGTCTCACTCACCAGTGATTTGCCACACCCTACTGAGAATACATTTGTCTGTTTCAGATCCACTTTTTTAGCATCAAGATAAAGTCCTCTGTGTAGGATATACACGTACACATCTTATGTCACTTTCAACATTTGAGATTAATTTTCTTCAGTTATCTTAGATACATAACACTTCTTCATATGTTGGCCTAGTCTATGCTGCTATTAACGCTACAGATTCTCTGCCCCATTTGCGTTTTATGCAGTGAAGCTATCCAAATTGAGTTGATATTAGTACATAAAAAAAATACACTTGCTACGTTGTATGTTTTTCTCGTTATTAATGAAATTCCCCAGCATCAGACTGAGACGCAGGCGTGCATATCCTTGGATGCGCGACATGTTGAGAGAAACAACATTACAACCTGAAGATCTCATACTGCCAGTTTTTGTACACGAGCATGGCGACGATCATATCATCCATGAAGATCTTGCTTGCATACGAAGGGTATCAGTTGAAAAAGCAGTATTGATAGCCCAACAAGCATACGAAGAGGGAATTAGCTCGGTAATCTTGTTTCCTACATGTATGAAGAAATCTGAGAACGCTGAAGAAGCTTATAATCCAGAAAATTTGATATGCTCAACAATACGACAAATAAAGACTCGCGTTCCAGAGATAGGGGTTATGGCTGATGTAGCACTTGATCCTTACACCATATCTGGACACGATGGGATACTGATAGATGGTAAAGTGGACAATGATGCAACGGTGCAAATACTTTGTAAGCAGGCAGCAGTATTGGCATCTGCAGGGTGTGATATAATCGCTCCTTCAGACATGATGGACGGAAGAGTTAAGTACATAAGAGAGTTTCTAGATAATTGCTCTTTCAGTAGTACGTGCATTTTGTCTTATGCAGCGAAATTTTGCTCATGCTTATATAGTACATTCAGGGAAGTAGTAGATTCTGTTGCTGACAAGAGAAAGACAATTGACAAAAGTACTTATCAGATGGACATTGCCAATGCGCAAGAAGCGCTACTAGAAATCAAGATGGACATTGATGAGGGAGCAGATTTTGTAATGATAAAGCCTGGGACGTTTTTCTTGGATATCATTTCCACTGCAAGTAAAACGTTTGATGTGCCCATATTTGCTTATCAAGTTAGTGGAGAGTACGCGATGATTAGATCTGCTGCTGCGAGAGGATGGGTAGACTATGATAAGTGCATGTACGAATCTCTCATGGGAATGAAGCGGGCAGGAGCCACTGCAATCGTAACGTATGCAGCTCTTGAGGTTGCAAAAAAATTGAATTCTTCTAGATACAGATGATGTTAGTATTTGCCTCCCAGTTGAACTACTCTTGTGGCGTTATTCAGACAAATTACGAAGATGCCCTCTTAAAGTATACAGAAGCACTGGAGAGGTCTGCTGATGTAGTAGTTTTTGGGCGTTATTCAATATCTGGCTACGTGGGCAGTACCCCTGCTTTATGTAGAGACTTTGCAAAGACCTGTATACAGCACGTCAGAGATCTAGCATCATACGTGAAAGACGTACCAGTGATAATAGGTGGTATTGAGCAGAAAAATAATACTCTAGTAGAGGTCGTATATTTGCTACGTGACAGTCAGTGCAATCGGATACTACAAGTAACTTCTCCCTCTCACGAAAATTTATCTCAAGAGTACGCACTAGTTAGCGTGAGTGGGTTCAACGTGTTGTTAACCTCTGAAGAAAGTTTTTTAAGCGAAGCAAAAGAATCCTTCCTCTGTAGACACGAAAGGGTTTTCTCGAATACTGATATTGTCTTGCTGTTGGGAAAATCTGTTGCCAGGTGCATTGAAGCAGTGCGTAACAGTTGCATTATGCTAACTAGCATGCCGTGCATATATATCAATTTGCTCGGTGGATACGGAGAAAACGTATTTCCCGGCGGGTCTTTTGTTTCTTTCGATAGGAAGGTCTATGCTTTTCCGATGTGGAAAGAGGAATGTAAACTTATAGAGTTTGATGCAAAAACTAAGTCCCTGACTGGAATCAGGGATACAGAAAATAATTTACAGGATCCATACGCGGCATCAAGCAACGCAAGTGTGGAAAAAAACGCTAATGGGAAACCAGTATGTAGCAATAAATTCACATACAATGCGATTATGCTGGCGTTGCGTGACTATGTACGCAAAAACGGTTTCTACGGGGTTACACTTGGGCTGTCGGGCGGTGTAGATTCTGCCTTAGTGGCGACATTATCTGCAGACGCATTGGGACCTGAACTCGTACACACATTCATGTTGCCCACCAGGTATACGGCTAAAATGAGTGTGGAAGATGCGCGTGAATGTTCTCAGCTACTAGGAGTACATCATACGCTCGTCGAGATAGATGGAATATTCTCTTCTATTCTGGAAAGTTTGCATAAATTCCTGAAGCAATCCGCAAACGCTACAGAGGAGAATCTGCAATCGAGAATCAGGGGCATGATCTTGATGGCTGTTAGCAACAGCATGAACCTCCTACTCTTAGCAACTGGAAATAAATCCGAGCTGCTTACTGGATACATGACTCTATACGGAGATACATGTGGAGGTTTTGCACCTTTGAAAAACGTATACAAGACCAGGGTTTATGACCTGGTAAATTGGCGCAATCAAAATATACCTGAGGGGAGTCTCTGTAGGAAAGTGTCTGTTATTCCGCAACGAATAATAGACAGAGCACCTTCTGCAGAGCTAAAGCCAAATCAGACAGATCAAGATACTTTGCCAGAATATTCTGTATTAGATCACATATTGAATTTGCTTATAGATAATGGTTTGTCTAAGGAAGAAGCTGTACATCTTGGATGTAACAGGGATGATGTTGAGCTTGTATCACAAATGATAGAAAAGGCATCCTTCAAGCTTGGGCAAGTGCCTAAGGGACCCTCGACATAGAGCATTCTTAATGCGGTCAATTTGCGGAATCTACATAGTGCTGAAAAGAAGCGCCCACCTGAAAACTTAGGTCCATAACCACCTACATAATCAGATATTTTATTTCGTAAAAAGTTATTAGCAGCAACACCGCCGGTAATTATCAATTTGTCCACATTAGAATAAGATGAATAGATGAATAAATGAAAGACAGAACATTTTATGAGGTCAATTTGCGGAAGCTTTAGCACTAAGAAGCAGACATTCCACGATATATTAGCGCACACTGTGGTA